>NZ_BADD01000344.1 GCF_000333455.1 Rhodopseudomonas sp. B29 | reverse complement strand
CGGTGCAATGGACGGTGTCGCGCGCCGTCGCCCAGGGCCTGATCACCGAGCACCTCGCCTTCGCCCGTACCTCCAAAGGCGGCCTGACGCGGATGTCGATCGAATCCCAAGCGTTCTGGGAGGCCGTGATCGGCGTCCTGCTCTTGATCGGCGCGGGTGTCCTGATCGCCTCCAACAGCTTCCGCCAGATCACCGAGATCTACATCTTCGCCGGCGTGCTGGTGCTGCAGAGCCTGCCGTTCCTGTCGGCCGTGGCCATCGCCATCCTGGAGAACTCACGAATCAACGCCTTCGAGTGGTGGACCTCGACCGCGATCCGCACCGCAGAGCTGATCGGCCTGCGGCCGGTGACTCTTCCGCTGTCGTCGCCAATGGCGCCGGCGCAGGTCGTGGCGCCGCAGAAGGTGCCGTCCGACGTGCCGCGCGACGTGGCCTGAGGGAAATCAGAGGCTTCGCAGTTGATCGTCCACGCGAAGCCGCGGCGATAAAGCGCTGTGGATACGCTGCAATCTGGCGTCGACGCGGTTCGCAGCCCAACCGGCCGCTATTGACCCCAGCCGGTCCGCCCCCTACACAGCGCCCTACGTGAGCGCGTAGCTCAGGCGGTAGAGCACGTGACTTTTAATCATGGGGTCGAGGGTTCGAGTCCCTCCGCGCTCACCATGAGATTTCAATGGGTTATTCTGATTCGGATTGGACCTTGGTGGCGTCGGACGGGTGTCTGGGCCACATAGGGGGACCACCTAAGGTCTGACTAAATTGTCCTATGTTCTCGATCTGCCCTCTCAGTTCGACGGCACGGCCATTTCCACCTTCGCCGCGGACGCCGCCAAGCTAGCGGCGAACGGTTCTTGGCCGCCCGAGGTAGCGATAAACTTCGCGACGCTCAGATTTATTCGCCCGGCTGGCATCGTCTTCCTCAGCAACTTAGTTGGTTGGCTTAACGAGCAAGGCACAAAGGTCATCTTTCAGAATATCGACATAACGGGTGACGCAGTTAGGTTTCTGGATGACTCGCTCTTTTTCGAACAGCACTGCGGAGCAAAGCGCAGGCTAACGGCCGCACCGCGGGCAACAACCCGACCACTAATGAAGATCGCGCACAGTCACTCGCATGATTGGCTGCGCAACGATCTGATTCCTTGGCTATCGGACAGGCTCGGAATTAACCAAGGATCGCTCTACTCCTTTCAAACGTGCCTTTCGGAACTCTTTAATAATATTCAAGACCACACTAGATACGATATCGGCACGATCTTTGCTCAGCACTTTCCGAAAGAGAAGCGCGTCTACGTTACCCTTTCGGATTTTGGGATTGGAATCCCAACAAATGTTCGCAAAGTCGTCCCCCAACTCTCCGACAGCCAAGCAATCGTGAAAGCGACCGAGGATGGATTTACAACCAAAACAACGCCTCGAAATCGAGGAATCGGACTAGACTACCTTCTGAAACAGGTAGTGGGGAACAACGGCGGAACAGTAACATTTTACTCGGGCCTTTCTGCCGTTCGTTTTGAGCAACGGTTTGGCAACGTTGGCCATCAAGAGCTTTGGACCAACGGCTTCTGTCCCGGCACAACGGTTGATATTGTGCTCAAGACAGACAACATAAAATTCGAGCCTGACGAACCAGAAAATCTGGAGTGGTGAAGTGCAGATCTCGATCCGAAGGACCTCCGGCTACGCCGATACAGCGACTCAAGGAGAGATCATTTTGCAGATGCTCCGGTCGGCGCTGCGAAGCGGGGCCAATGTAACGATCGACTTCGATGGTGTGACTACAGCCACGTCATCGTTTGCGAATACCGCCTTTGTGCCGTTGCTTGATGAATTCTCATTCGACCAGATCAAGCAACGCTTGCGTATCGTCCGATCAACTCGCCAAATTAACGAGATGATTAAACGTCGTCTTGACCGAGAATCATCGAACGTAGCAGCGTAGAAAGCCCGGCTCCGACCGGGCTGTTTTTTTGATTCAGACTAAGCTGCGGCGGACGATTGAGCATTGAAAAACTCATCAGCCCAAGCTAGTTCGCTCGCCACCATGGGGCCAACAACCCTTGGTATCGCGTCGGAAATGAACAACGAGCGTTTTCGCAGATCAAGAATCGAAGGAATGCAGTCGCTGAATTCAGCTAGACACAGATTTTCTTTGAGCAAGTACAGCCCGCAAGCGGCGAGATTTTGCGTTAGCGATGGGGATTGCGTCGCCCAAGTGTGAACTAATCTCCGCTGCCCTTCCCAAACATATCCGAAAGACGGCTCAAGCTTGATTTTCAAAGTACCGCCCGGACTAGAAATCACAGCCGAAGGTACATCGAAAAATTCGGTATCCGTTATCGGATTGATCCACTTCTCGAAGGATTTGAGAGCGTCAAGATTGTGCTTCTTTTCAGTAATGCGATTGATCTTCGAGATAGGGAGAGAACACTCCGCAAAGTTCTTGCCTTCGAGAGTTCGCGCGCGCAATGCCTCTTTCAGCATCCAATAGAAGTCGTAGCCGCCCGGCTTCAAATAACGACCATACTCTGCGACTTTTTGCGGAGAGGTTTTGCTCAGAATCTTCAAAAACGAGTTGAGTGACACCGTCGGCATCGTCGCCCCCGAATCAGTTGAATCAATCAATCCTGCTGATTCGGTAGACAGCTGGCAACTACTTATCAATTACATCATCAGTTCAGTTACTATGCGATGCACAGCCCTTTCCGCCCACGCCTGCGACCAAGTTCGTGACGTCGTCGTGAGCGGACGGCAGGTGATTGACCAGCCGCGGGTTGTCCCCAAGGGGGATCATTAGAGAATTCAATTTCGGCAACCGGTCCGTGCAAAGCGCGGTCTTTGGCGCTTCGGACGGCGTGTAGCCAATTCCTACCGACGCAAAACGCCTCGCGCTGAGCGCGACAAGTCGCTTGGCGGTGCGCCGATACTCCGCGGCAATTACCTACAACCATTGTCGCTCACGAAAATTTGTTCTGGCGCAATGTTTCGGGAGGTTGGCCTGAACATGATGCGGGCCGTCGAGCTGCACTGCAGCTTCGGCAACCGCAAAACTCAATGTTGAGGTTTCAAGATGGCTGACAAGACACTGACCGGACTTTCGGTCGAGGAGTCGGAAGAGCTCCACAAGCACGTGATCGACGGCACCCGCATCTTCGGTGCGATCGCGATCGTCGCTCACTTCCTCGCCTACGTTTACTCGCCCTGGCTGCACTAAGGAGTACTGACCATGAATCAAGGTAGAATCTGGACTGTGGTCAGCCCGACCGTCGGCCTCCCGCTGCTGCTCGGCAGCGTTGCCGTCATCGCGATCCTGGTGCACGCGGCTGTTCTCAGCCACACCACCTGGTTCCCGAAGTACTGGAACGGCAAGACCGCCGCGATCACCGCGCAGGTCGATATCGGCTGATCCAACTCTTTTCGAGTTGGTTTGCAGGGCCGGGCTCCTCACGGAGCTCGGTCTTCGCATTTTTGGGGGCTATGCTTACTTACCGCGGCTCCACTTTTGATTAAATCAGAGCTTGCGATGTGAAAGCGCCGCCACAAGTAAACCCTCATGGTGAGGAGGCGCGAAGCGCCGTCTCGAACCATGGCGGCAGATGCCCCGTGGCCCCATCCTTCGAGACGCCCGGCTACGCCGGGCTCCTCAGGATGAGGATTCGGTGCCTGTGAAAATTAGCTGCTGCTTGAAAGCAAACGCCCCGGAGTGAAGCCACTCCGGGGCGCGCTGATCGAAAGTCTCGAACCTCGGCACGGATCCGAGACACAGCGATGAGAGCTTAATTCCGTGGCGTTTTCAATTGACGCCGATCAATCGCTGGCTGGTTCGAACTCAGCCAACAGTGGCGATTGATATCAGGCGCGCTGCTGCGGCGGCGCCAGTTGCATGGCGGTGCGCTTGATGGTCTTCGCGACGAGCAGCGCCTGGTCCTTCGAGAGAGCGAAGTTCTGGATGCCGTTCTTGGTGGTCAGCGACAGGATCAGCAGGTCCGGCTGTTGCTCGGGCCATCCGGTGGCGAAGGCGGTAACGAAATCGGCCGACTGTTCGCGCGGCTGGTTCATCGGAAAACTCCTCGACTGTGTCGGCCGTGGTGTGGACCGAAACAAGCCACCTCCGCAAGCCCGTCAGCGCGCCGGCAGGAACGCCGTGACTTCGATCTCGACCTTGGCGCGGCGATCGATCAGGCCGTCGATGAAGAGCAGCGTAGACGGCGGAAAATGCCGGCCCAGCGTCTCTTTCCAGGCGGCGCCGATGCCGGCGCCTGCCGCCTCGTATTCGTCGCGGCTGGTGAGGTACCAGGTCAGACGCACGATGTGTTCCGGGCCAGCGCCGGCCTCGGCGAGCAACCGGACGATTCGCTGCAGCGAGGCGCGGACCTGGGCGGCGAGGTCATCCGACTCGTATTCACCGGCGTCGTTGATGCCGGTCTGGCCGGCCAGCACCAGCCACTGGCCCGGTCCACTGAACGCGAGGCCATTCGTGAAGCCACGCGGCTTCGCCCAGGCTTCCGGCTGCAACACCCGCATCAGTCGTCCTCCCGATTCGTCGCTGTTCGGCCGCCTTGGCGACGGCTCGCTGGAGCGCATCGGCGCACAAGCTCACGGCAAAATCAACCGACGCCGCGTCGCGGGCGGGCCGCGCATCCTGGCGTTGCAAAGCGTGCCGACCTCGTCGATACCTCGGCGCAGGAAACGCTTGCGGACCAACCAGAACATAACAAGGCGTCGATGCCCCGCCCCCAATCCAAACTGATGGCCGCCGCCTGGATGGCCGGCTGGCTCAGCCTGATGCTGATCGTCGCCATCGGCGGCCGCGAGACGCTGCGCGAGCTCAACGTGTTCCAGGTGATGGAGCTGCGGTCGGTGATCGGCTTGGTCATGCTGCTTCCGCTGGTGTACAGGGCCGGCGGCATGAGCGCGATTGCGACCACCCGACCGCTGCCGAATCTCGTCCGCAGCGTCGTGCATTACGGTGCGCAGCTCGGCTGGTTCTTCGCGCTGACGCTGATTCCGATCGGCCAGGTGGTGTCGATCGAATTCACCATGCCGATCTGGATCGCAATCTTTGCCGCAACCTTCCTGGGCGAGCACCTGAATGCAAGCAGGATCGCAGCCGTCGTCCTCGGACTGATCGGCGTGGTGGTGATCGTCCGGCCCGCGACATCCAGCATCGATCCCGGGCAACTGATCGCGCTCGCCGCCGCGTTCGGCTTCGGCATCTCGGTGACACTGATGAAATCGCTGACGCGGACCGAGACGACGATCGGCATCATCGTCTGGATGCTGGTGATCCAGAGCGTGCTCGGCTTCGCGCCGGCGCTGTATTTTTGGCAGTGGCCGTCGAACTACGCGTGGGTCTGGATCGTCGTGGTGGCGTTCGGGGGAACGTTCTCGCATTACTGCATGGCGCGCGCCCTGACCTACGCCGACGCGACGGTCGTTGTGCCGATGGACTTCCTGCGCGTGCCGCTGTCGGCCGCCGCCGGCTGGTTGCTCTACGGCGAGCGCCTCGACGCTTACACGGTGCTGGGGGCGGCGCTGATCCTCGCCGGCAATCTGCTCAACCTCCGCAAGCTGCCGGCGTCGCCTCGACCGCAAGACGCTTAGAGCGTTTTCGAGCGAAGCGGATAGCGGTTCGCGTGAAGAAAACGCGTCCGAACAAAATCTAGAGCTCCGGTTCCGACTTTATTAGAACCGGAAAAGCTCTAGTCGAGGCCGGCGGCTTTGCGCAGTGCGGCATTGATCCTGTCCTGCCATCCCGGACCATCGGCCTGGAAGTGTTCCAGCACGGCCTGATCAATCCGCAGCGACACCATTTCGCGCACGCCTGGCAGTGCCTGACGCTGTGGCGGTGCTTCGACCGGCTTGGTCGTGGCCTTCTTGAATGCGGCTTCGGCCTCGGTACGCGCGTCGTTCAACGTGCGCGGGCGACGTGGCGGTTGGGACATTACGAACCTTTCACAGGATGCTGACGAAACGAGAGACAACGAATTGGTCAACGAAATCCAGGAGGTCTACCGGCTGCAGGGCGTGTTGATCAACGATAAGCACATCGAGGTCATCGTCCGGCAGATGCTGCAGAAGATCGAGATCACCGATCAGGGTGATACCGACATGATCTCGGGTGAACAGGTCG
>NZ_BADD01000345.1 GCF_000333455.1 Rhodopseudomonas sp. B29 | reverse complement strand
GCTTCTTGTTGATGTCGTAGAGCTGCTCGACGAGGCTGTCGATACTCGCCTGGTTGAGGCGCAGCGACTTCACCTCGACGATGATTTCGTCCTTGAGCTTCTTGTACTTGCGCTCCTGCGACGGCGACAGCGACGGTCCCTGCGACGCGCTCTCGAGCTGGTTGGCGATGTCCTGTTCCTGCAGCTTGCGCAGCTTCTTGTAGTTGTCGGCGATCTTGTCGAAGGTCTCGACGACCTTCGGCTTGAGCTCGGCCTCGATCGCGGCGAGCGACATCTGGTTCTCGAACTCGTCGTCGTCGCCGTCGCCTTCGGCCATGCCCTCGCCGCCCTCGGCAGCGGGCTCGCCGCCGGGACCGCGCTGCGGCGCCGGACGGAACGGAGTGGCGGACGGCGGCGCCGCGGGCGGCGCGTCGGTGGCGGTGGCTTCGGCATCGCCGCCGGCTTCGTCACCGCCCTCGCCGTTACCAGCAGCAACGCCGCCCTTGGCGTCCGGGCCCGCATAGGTGGCTTCGAGATCGATGATGTCGCGGAGGAAGATCTTGCCTTCGTTGAGTTCGTCGCGCCAGATGATGATGGCCTGGAAGGTCAGCGGGCTTTCGCACAGCCCGGCGATCATCGCCTCGCGGCCGGCCTCGATGCGCTTGGCGATGGCGATTTCGCCCTCTCGCGACAAGAGCTCGACGGTGCCCATCTCGCGCAGATACATGCGGACGGGATCGTCGGTGCGCTCGCCCGGCTCGGACTTCTTGGTCTCGGTGACGGCCTTCTGGGTGACTTCGACGAGGTCGTTATCCGGCTCCTCGTCACCGTCGTCCTTGGACTCTTCTTCTTCGTTGTCGGTGTCCTCGGCCTCGGACACGTTGATGCCCATATCGGACAGCATCGACATGATGTCTTCGATCTGTTCGGGCGAGGTGGTGTCACTCGGCAGCACTTCGTTGAGCTGATCGAAGGTCACGAAGCCGCGCTTCTTGGCCTGCTTGATCATCTTCTTGACGGCGGCGTCGGACAGGTCGAGCAACGGCGAAGGGGCTTCGGCGGAGTCCTTCTCCGGCGCGTCCACCTTGTCGTCCTTTTCCTTGTCCTTGACCTGAACCGTCTTCGCCTTGCTGGCCATTCACCGCTCCTGAACCGCGCGTATCGGGGACGACCGTCGCCCGTACACCATCAACGTCCCAATTGCTTCGCCGATCACGACGCGCAAAGGGCGGCGTGCGTCGACGCCACCCTCAAAACCGCCTGCTGGTTTCCCAATTGGTCTTTGCCCGAAGGCCTTCTACCGGAATGCCGTTAAGCCCTTACTAACCCTGTTTTTGCAGCCAACTCCCCGGTTTGGCGAGTCTTTTTAGGGACGAACTGGTCATGGACCCCAATCTGGCGCCCCATCCGGCCGCCGGATTCGGCCCAAATCCGTCATACGCTGCGCTGGAACCGGCCCGAAGATTCGCCGAAGCCTTCGATCAGCGCTTCGGTCCCTTCGACCTCCGCCAAGCGCGCCTTGACGTCCCGCAGCCAGCCGATGTTGGCCTCGCTGCCGTCTTCGCCCAGCGCCAGCTCGGCATCCTTCAGCTCCCTAAGTAAGGAGTGAGATTGTCGATGCAAGGCAACGAGTTGCTGCCACGTCGAAAGAACGTCCTCGCGCGCCGCGCCGGGCTTGGCGGCCCACACCGCCTGGGTCGTGATCGTGCGCTCAAGGCGTTGCAATTGCTCGGTTAACCCGG
>NZ_BADD01000346.1 GCF_000333455.1 Rhodopseudomonas sp. B29 | reverse complement strand
GGTTACGACGTGAGTCATCGTCGGAATTCCAGTGGTGAGACGAAGAGATGGCCGACGCCGCGCGGCGTCGGCCTCGAGTGGCAGGCGCCGAACTACATCCGGCCGACCTGCACCAGCACGTCGGAGAACGTCGGCGCGCGGCCGAGATCGGCGAAGGCCGGCGGAGTCAACGCATGCACGGTGGCGCCCTTGCGGTTGGAGCGCTGCCAATAGCCCGACGGCGCCACCACGACGTCGGCCGACACCGTCGCATAGGCCTCGAACGAGCCGCGATCGTTGAACACGCGGATCGGCGCGCCGGCCTCGATGCCGCGATGCGCGGCGTCGTCGGGGTTGAGGATCACCGCCTGCTCCTCGCCGGCCTGCGCGGTCTGCGCCGGCAGGTTGCCGTAGTTCGAGTTGAGGAAGGCGTGGCTCTTCGGCGAGATCAGGCTGAGCGGATAGCGCTCGGCCAGATGCGGGGCGGTGCGGGCGCTTTCGTTCGGCGAGATGTAGTGCGGCAACGGATCGATCGGCGAGCCGTCCTGATCGCCGCCATAGCCCTGCCGGAACAGCGGCGCGACGAAATTGCCACCCTGCGCGATGGTCGACTTGAACTCGACTTTGCCGGTGGCGGTCGGGAAATTGCCGTCGCGATGCGGCGCCCAGTCGGCCGGCGCCGGCATGTTGAGCCGCGAATAGCCCTGGGCCTTGACCTCCTCCAGCGTGATCCCTTGCAGCACCGGATTGGTCCAATCCAGCGCGGCCTCGATCATCTCGTCGTCGGTGCGGAAGAAGCTCGGGTCGGTGATGCCCATCGCCTTGGCGAGGCGGCGGAACAGCTCGGTGTTGGGGACCGCTTCGCCGAGCGGCTCGATCGCCTGATTGTTGTAGGACAGGTACAGATGCCCCCAGGAGAACATGATGTCCTTCTGTTCGAGCTGCGTGGTCGCGGGCAGCACGATGTCGGCGTACTTCGCCGTGTCGGTGATGAAATGCTCGCTGACCACCGTGAACAGATCCTCGCGTTCGAGCCCCTTCTCGATCTTGTCCTGCTCGGTGACCATCGCCATCGGATTGGCGTTGTAGACGAACAGCGCCTTGATCGGCGGATCGAAGCCGAGCTCGCCGGTCAGCGCCGCGCCGAGCCGCCACGAATTCAGCACGCGCATCTTTTCCGGCGCGAGTTCGGGCCGCATCAGCACTTCCCATTTCACCGGGAAGGCCCAAATCGGCAGCTGCAGCAGACCACCGCCGACGTGCTTCCACGCTCCGATCAGCGCCGGTAGGCAGGCGATCGCCCGCACCGTCTGGCCGCCGCCGGCATGACGTTCCACCGCAACGCCGATCCGCACCACTGCGGGCGGCGTCGTGGCATATTCGCGCGCCAGCTTGAGGATGTCGTCGACCGGAATGCCGGTCTCCTGCGCGGCGAATTCCGGCGTGTAGGTCGCGACGCGCTCGGCCAGTTCGTCGTAACCGACCGTGTGCTTGTCGATGTAATCGCGGTCGACCAGGTTATCCTTGATGATCACGTGCATCATCGCCAGCGCCAAAGCCGCATCGGTGCCGGGCCGGATCTGAATATGCCAGTCTGCCAGCCGCGCGGTGCGGGTCTTGACCGGGTCGATCACCACCAGCTTGGCGCCGTTCTTCTTGGCCTGCTCGATGAACGGCCAGTGATGCGAATTGGTGCTGAGCGTGTTGCACGCCCAGAGAATGATGTACTTCGAGTGCACGAAGCTTTCCGGATCGACGCCCGGCGTATGACCGATCGTCAACAGATAGGCGGTGCAGGAGCCGGAATCGCAGAACGTGCGTTCCAGCACGGTGGCGCCGAGCTTGTTGAACAGCGGATCGCCGACATTGAGGCCGTTGATGACGCCCTGGGTGCCGAGATAGCTGTAGGGCAGGATCGCCTGCGCGCCGTCTTCGGCGATGATCGTCTTCCACCGCGACGCGATGGTGTCGATCGCCTCGTCCCAGCTGATGCGCTGGAACTGCTTGGTGCCCTTCGGCCCGACGCGCTTCATCGGATAGAGCACGCGCTTGTCGCTGTAGACGCGCTCCTCGTAGTTGTTGACCTTCACGCACAGCCGCCCACGCGTGAACGGGTGATCGGGATTGCCGCGTACCGCGATCGCCTTGCCGTCCTCGACGGTGGTCAGGATCGAGCAGGTGTCGGGGCAATCGTGGGGGCAGGCGCCTACGACGGTGGTGCGGGCCATGTGTCTCCTCCGTGTGCACGTTCAGAACATGCGCAAGGATGCGGCACCCGGGCCGGGATGGCTTTTCCAAACCTGCTTGGTTGTTTTCCAAATCTGCCGTGGACGGAAAGCCCCATTCGTGGCATGGTAATTGCTTACCTGGAATACCCTTGCCTGCACTCGCGTCAATCTGTGGAGATTCACGATGGGGATGCTCGGCAATTCTGTCGATAAATATGTTACCGGCAGAATGCTCCAGACTTCGAACGACCGGCGCTGGTCTCATCTGCTCGCGGAGCGCTGGAGCCACGAGGCCGGTGAATTGCCGTCGCTGCTGCCGCGCGACACCGAGATCGCGGTGCTGCTCCGCGGCAGTTCGGTGGTGGACCGCGAGGGCGCCGGGATGCGGCAGCGGACGCATGGGCGGCGCGGCACGGTGTGGTTGTGCCCGGCCGGGATCCGCGAGGATTTCATCCGGGTCGAGAGCGCGATGCACGAGTGCCTGCACATCTTCGTGCCAGGCCGGCCGTTCGAAGACACCATGCTGCAGGACATGGACATCGATCCCGCCGGCATGGCGATCCGCTACGAGGCCATCGACCACGACATCTTCATCGAACACGTCGCCGATCGCATCCTTCAAGAGCTCACGAATGAATCCTCGACCGGGCGTCTGCTGATCGAAAGCCTCGGCCGCGCGCTGTCGGCGCATCTGGTGCATACATACGCGGAGAAAGCGGTTCGCCTGAAGCAGACGCAGGTCGTGAACCGCCCGCTCGATGCGCGGCGGCTGGCACGCGTCACCGATTTTATTAGTTCGTCCGCCGAGCGCGACTTCACCGTCAACGATCTCGCCTCGATCGCCTGCATGAGCCCGGCGCATTTCTCGCGTAGCTTCAAGGCCGCGACCGGCTGCGCGCCGCACGAATATGTCAGCCGGCAGCGCCTCGATCTCGCCAAGCAGCTGCTCGCGAGTGACGGACAGTCGCTGGCCGAGATCGCCTTTGCGACGGGATTTTCCTCGCAGGCGAACTTCAACCGCGCCTTCCGCAAAGCGGTGGGGACGACGCCGAGTCTGTACCGCGCCGAACATCGCAAGTTCACGAGCTGAGCCGCGGCGGACGAGCAACTTCGGCGCCCAGAACTGCATTCGCCGCGTCATTGCCGTGTAACAATGTACCGATAGGTTTTGCCCGCGTTTGATCGAGGCCCCCCGTCGCCGATCAGCGTGCCCAGCGGTCCCCGTCAGTCGCCGCGTCTGACCGGGGCCGCACCTTTTTGAGCACCATTGATAAAGATCGTTACGATGCTGCGCTTCATCCTGGTCATTGCCGCCGTCGTGCCGCTGACGCTGCTGCTGACGCCATTTCACATTCTCGCCTGCCGCTATCATCTGCGCTGGCAGCGGACGATTCCCCAGCTCTATCACCGCCTGGTCTGCGCGCTGATCGGCGTGCGCATTCATCAGGTCGGCAAACCGCTCGGCCACGACCGGCCGGTGCTGATGCTGAGTAATCACGTCTCCTGGCTCGACATCTGTGTGATCTCGGCGGTGACGCCGGCGGTGTTCGTCGCCAAGAGCGAGGTCGCGACCTGGCCGGTGTTCGGCTGGCTGGCGCGGATGCAGCGGACCATCTTCGTCGACCGGCTGGCGCGGCAACGCACCGGCGATGCGACGAAGGAGATTGGCGAGCGACTGCGCGGCGGCGACGCGGTGATCCTGTTCGCCGAGGGCACCTCTTCCGACGGCAGCCGCGTGCTGCCGTTCCGCTCGGCGCTGGTCGGCGCGGTGCATCACGCGCTCGGTGACGACGCGCAGGGCATCGACGTGCAGCCCATTACAGTTCAACCAATGGCGATCACCTACACGGCGTTCGGCGGCCTGCCGATCGGCCGCGAGCTGCGCGAACGCGTGGCGTGGTATGGCGACGCCGACCTGATCCCGCATTTCATCGGCCTGCTCGCCGCCGGCGCCATCGACGTGACGGTGAGCTGGGGCGACGCCATCGCGACGTCCGCGGCGGCGGATCGCAAAGCGATCACCCGCGACGCCGAGCAGTCGGTCCGCCGCATGAGCGAAGCCGCGCGCCGCGCCGGCGTGAAGGGCGCCTACGCACCGCAGCCGGTCGCGCCCGAAACGATCACACCTGCGGCGCAGCCGGCCTGAGTTTTCCTCGCGCCGTCGTGTGATCGCGCCGACTTGCGGCGCAGAGGGCCGCACGCCACAATGCGCGCTCCCTCTCGCACGGATTCTCTCATGCTCATTCGTAATCTCGGCGGCAGCGGCCTGCGCGTCTCCGTCGTCGGCCTCGGCTGCAACAATTTCGGCCAGCGCACCGACGAGGAAACCTCGCGCCGCGTGATCTACAAGGCGCTCGATCTCGGCATTACGCTGCTGGACACCGCCGACATCTACGCCGGCCGCGGCGGTTCCGAGACCGTGCTCGGCAACGTGCTCGGCGATCGCCGCAAAGACATCGTGCTGGCGACCAAATTTTCCAAGCCGATGACGACCGACGGCACCAAACAGGGCGCGTCGCGGCGCTACATCATGCAGGCGGTCGAGGCCAGCCTGACGCGGCTGAAGACCGACTACATCGATCTGTATCAGCAGCACGACTACGACGAGCTGACGCCGATCGACGAGACGCTGCGCGCGCTCGACGACCTGATCCGCCAGGGCAAAGTGCGCTACATCGGCAATTCCAACTTCCCGGCCTGGCGCGTCGCCGAGGCCGAATACGTCGCGCGCGCGCTCGGCACCGAGCGCTACGTGTCGTGCCAGGACGAATACAGCCTCGTCGTGCGCGACATCGAGCGCGATCTGCTGCCGGCGGCGGAAGAATACAACCTCGGCCTGCTGCCGTTCTTTCCGCTGGCGAGCGGCCTGCTCACCGGCAAGTATCAGCGCGGCGCCGAGATCGCCGCCGATACGCGCTTCGCCAAGATGCCGGCGATCCGCGACCGTTACTTCACCGAGCGCAATCTCGACATCGTCGATGCCCTGAAGGCGTTCGCGCAGGCGCGCGGCAAGACGCTGCTCGAGCTGGCGTTCTCGTGGCTGGCGTGTCGCCCGCAGGTCTCCAGCGTGATCGCCGGCGCCACCACGCCGGAGCAGATCGAGCAGAACGTGAAGGCCGCGAGCTGGGAGCTGAGCGACGAGGATCTGGCGGAGATCGATAAAATTACAAAGGGAGCGCCGTAGGGCGGATAAGCGAAGCGCCATCCGCCGTTCCTCGCTTTGCAACCCGCCAAATGCCCGCCGCCTTGCCCGCCGCATGGCGGATGACGCCTTCGGCTTATCCGCCCTACGTTCCGTCTCGTTCGTCATTCCGGGGCGCGCGAAGCGCGAGCCCGGAATCCATACGCCGCAGCGATTGTTTTGGGGCGAGGCGTGAGTCGCTATGCCTAACAACCGGCACAGGGCGCATGGATTCCGGGTTCGCCGCTGCGCGGGGCCCCGGAATGACAGCAGAGAGGCTTCACCCTTCCGCGTATTGCCTTCGCGCCGCGGCGCGGTACGCTGAGCCACCAACTCCGAGCCCACACCGATGCCGCTGCGCCCTGCTCCCTCCACCACGCCCCCGCCCGCTCCGCGCCGGCTGATCTGCGCCGGCTGCGGCGCCGAATTCGGCTGCACCATGGACGGCGACTGCTGGTGCGCGGCGGAGCCGGTGAAGATGCCGATGCCGTCGGATGCGGCCGATTGCCTGTGCCCGGACTGCCTGCGCGAAGCCGCCAAAGCGAGCCGCGCCTCGTGAGCGGACGGGATTGGCAGATCGCCGCGGTGCTGCTCGATATGGACGGCACGCTGGTCGACACCGAGCGCGTCTATATCGAGAGCCTGACCGAGGTGCTGACCGAATTCGGCCTGCCCGATGCGCGCGCCACCTGCGACCGGATGGTCGGGCTGCCGGGGCCGGAGTGCAACGCCATCATGGTGGCGACCTACGGCCGCGATCTGCCGCTGGTGGCGATCGGCAGCGCCTTTGCCGACCGGCGCGACCAGCGCTTTGCGCAGGGCCTGCCGGTGAAGCCCGGCGCCTGCGAATTGCTCGACGCGCTGGCGGCGGCGCGCTGCCCGACTGCGGTGGTCACCTCGTCGTCGCGCCGCACCGCCGAGCAGCATCTGACACTGGCCGGGCTGCGCGCGCGCTTCGACACCATCCTGACCCGCGACGATGTCGAACGCAGCAAGCCGGCGCCGGACGGTTATCTGCTCGCCGCGCAGCGGCTGAACGCGGCGCCGACGGCCTGCGTGGCGATCGAGGATTCCGGCGTCGGCGTCGCCGCCGCCTGCGCCGCCGGCACCATCACCCTGATGGTGCCCGACATGATGCAGCCGGACGAAGGGACGCGCAGCCAATGCGCCGCGGTGCTGCCCGACCTGCACGCCGTGCTGGCGCTGTTGCAGGCGCGCGGCACCTTCGTCGCGGCGTGAACCGGGCATGCGTCATCCTCCCTGTTGTTTGGACGGCGCGGGCGCGCCCGAGGCAGGAAGGCTTTGCGCGGCCGGGGCGCCTGCCCCTTCGCGCCGCGCCCGAAACGAGGGCGCGCGGAACGCCGGACGCAGGGTGCGTCCGCAGCCTCATGCGCAATGAAAACAAGCGCACGAGTTAGTCACCACGGCGCACCGAACACGTCCGGCGTTCCGCACGCGGTGGGCTTCCGGCTTGCTTCGTGCTCTCCCCGGTGGCGTTGTTCGCTTGGGTTCGTCACCGTCGGAACTGAGCTGCCCGGAAGAGACTGACTGTTCGCAGCCAGCGTCTGTCCGGTGGTTTCCTGCGACCGGTCGGCGCGCAGGCGCTCCATACCTTGACGCCAGCGACGGGCGTCGGGACCACACGATTTGGGCCGGCGCGCAAAGGCGATCCGAGTGGGGCGCATCTCCGCCCCGGCCCGCACCGCACAGCGTCGTCGTCAGCGTGGTGGTCGCCGGCTCCATAAACCCCGAGGCAAGCCCATCGGACTTAAGCCCCGCGGTCCCCAACCGCCTTCCCTCCGCGCCCGACGCTGCCGCGTCCACCGCACCCCGCCCCGCGACTAGTGACGATCGCGAGCCGCCCCTCGGTATTGGGACGGGATGGATAGGAATATATACCGCACCGGAAGATTGTCAAGAGATGATCGTTAGCTCTATGTCCATAATGGCCGTTATCCCGTCGATTCTTCCATGGCTGCGATGTCAGGATACTCGGATTGAGACGCTGCCTCCAAATGGCATTAGCAGATTTGATTCATTATTTGGAACAAGACGATGACAGACTACTACAATGATAGCCCAATCGAAGATTTCGAAGATGATTGCTACGGCATAACGCCATTTGCCAAAGCTCTCGCTAAGAGCTTAGTGAATATCAATAAGCCAATTGGCACGACAATCGCCCTTAATGGAGCTTGGGGATTTGGGAAAAGTAGTGCCGTAAATCTCATTAGAAAGGAACTCAACAACATAGGCGATGAAAAACTTGTCGTTAGTGATTTTAAATGCTGGTGGTACAGAGGCGAAGAAGCGCTTGCCTTGGCCTTCCTTCAGGAATTGCATTCAACTTTGAGGGACAAACTTGGCGACAAAGTCAAAGACCTTGTCCCATCGCTGGCGCAAAGGCTGCTCCAAGCTGGCCCGGTCATTGGGACGGCCGTGTCTTTGGCAAGCGGAAGTCCTTTGGCAGCATTGATTCCAGGCGCCTCAAAATTCATGAGCGCATTCTTCCCCGACGGAAACTCCGTTGAAAAGACATTCAAGAAATTATCGAAGGTACTCGAAGCGGAAGACCGGCGATTTTTGATCATCATCGACGATATTGATCGCCTTAACCCGGAAGAGGCCATTTCAGTATTTCGATTAGTAAAGTCCGTCGGGCAACTGCCAAATGTGATGTATCTACTTGTCTTCGATCGATTGCTCGCCGACAAGGCAGTAGAGGCGCGGTACCCTTCCGAAGGGCCACACTTTCTGGAGAAGATAATCCAGGCCGGCTTCGAACTTCCCGCCCCAATGCAGACCGATCTAAATAACGCCACTCTATCATCATTGCAGCGCATTTGCGGTTCGCCCGATCAGCATCAGATCCGACGCACCATGAACGTCTTCTACGATGTAGTAGCCCCTTACATCACATCACCACGTCATGTTACCCGCTTTCAGAATGCCATCAGTGTGACTTGGCCAGCAATTGCCAACGAAGTCAGCCTGGCCGACTTCATAGCTCTTGAAACGCTCCGGCTTTATGAACCGACCCTTTTTAGGGCGATCCGCGCTGAGAGGGCTTCAGTTTGCGGCACGCGCAGGCAAGGCGATCCTGACCAGCGCGATGAGCGCCGCTTTGACTCCTTTCTGCAAGAGGTCCCCGAGACCCGACGTGAGGTCGGCAAGCGAGCATTGCTTCGACTATTCCCCCGTTTGGAGTCGATGGGATACGGAGATGGGTTTCAGCGACAGTGGGACGCGGAGCGGCGCGTCTGTATAGAGTGTCATTTCGATACATACTTCCGCCTATCACTAAGTGATGAGACGATCTCATTGGAGAGCATCAAGACTCTCATCGCCCGGTCAAACGAAAGGGAATTTGTGCAAGCAACGATGCGAAAAGCAGCGCAAACAGAACGCCGCAATGGCACCTCACTAATTCCGGTATATCTGGATGAGCTGACGACGCATGCGCTCAGCGTCAAAAAAGAGGATGTCTCCACACTGTTGGCTTCATTATTTGAAATACACGATGAAATCGATCTGGAGAAAGACGAAGATCGTGGTTTCATGGCAATTGCCAACACGACTTTTCGCTTTCATTGGCTCATCCGTCGTCTGACGGATGATCGTTTTACGATTGCCGAGCGTAGCGAGATGTATATGAACGCCCTAACCTCGGCCTCGATTGGTTGGCTGGTCGACTTCGTAAGCTCAGCAAGGTCTCAGTATCGTGAACGTGACGGATCGCAAAGAAATGAAGAGGACTGTCTAGTCAGCCAAGATCTACTACCTAACCTAAGCATGCACGCTCTTCGTGCCATCCGATCAGCCGCAGCCGACAGGTCTCTGCTGTTGCATCGAGACTTAGTTTACATACTATATCGCTGGCGCGATTTCTTGGACAACGACCCCTCAGAAGTCCGCAGGTGGACAGACAGCCTTCTTTCTGACCCTGAAGCGCTTGTCATTCTTGCGCGCGGGTTTACTAGTCAATCATGGTCAATGGGAATGGGAGGATTTGGAGCCCTAGAGGATCGCGTATCAACGCCAACCACCATCGTCCAGATTAGCGATAAAACGAACATTTTAGATGTTGAGGCTTTTCGAAAGGCACTGGAAAGATTCGGGACCGAGAGAACAGTCGACCGCGATACCCTAATTACGGTCGAAGATTTTCTTGATAACTGGAATAGGAAGAGCACGAACGAGGATTAAACCTTTGAAGTAATACTGTAGAGCACACAAGCCGAAGCCGTCGTGCGCCGCAGTGTGGATGATGGGTTACGGCTTTGCCTAACCCACCCTACGGCGCTTACTCCGCCGCCACGCGGGACAATTCGCCTGCGTCCCGGAGTTCGACGTAGAGCTAGATCGGGTCGAGGTCGAAGCCGTTGGGCCAGGTCGGCGCGCCCATCTCGACGAAGGCGCGGGCGCAGGTGGCCGGACCGCGGAGCGGCGCTGGCATCGGCCGTCGGAGTTCAGGATATCCGACAGATCGCGGACGCCTTCGCTTCCGTCGATGAGCGCAGCCACAAGCGGCGGCCGTCGACCGGCCGTTCTCTTTACACTTGCCGAGTCAGCGAGCGTAGCCCGGATGGAGCGCAGCGAAATCCGGGAGCTACCGTTGTCCCGGATTGCGCTTCGCTTCATCCGGGCTACAGACTACCGCATAAACGTGACTTCCAGTCTTTGCATCGACGTACTCAATGCAATTTGATCGATCACGGCTTTGAACCTTGACGACATCCAGTGCCGTTATGATCTCCGAGAGGGATGTTGAGCCATCTCGATTCCAGTCCATTTCGTCGAATGAACGATACCCCAATCGCCAAAGTCCAATGACCACATATAACAAAGCTACGCATGGCAAGATTATTACAAATATGCCTATGGACCGCATTGCGATCTCCGAACGTCGAGGACTAGCTGATTGATCCTGATGAGAACCTGTAGCGAGCGCAACCCGGATCGAGCGAAGCGAAATCCGGGCTACAAGCTGGAACTACGGTCACCTATCCATTTAGGAAGTTGGCGAGCGACGGCGACGCACCCGACAACGCCCCAGGCTAAAGAGAACAGGTGGACACCAAACAGAGCCACGAAGGTGAAGGGGTGGTCGTCATACGAGACCAACCGATACTTATTTGGCTCGCCCGGCGCCCTAAAATTTGCCCAGAGTAAACCAGTGTCATACCACTGAACCAGACTGTAAACGCCATGGGCGCCTATCAGTAGCATGACCAAAATGCCGATGAACATCTTCATCCCAACCTCGAAGAGTTTAGATTGTCTGCGGCCCCAGCGCGGCGGGTGAAGGCGGCGGGTTACGGCTTCGCCTAACCCACCCTACGGCTGCGTGGCGCCCGCCCTACGCTCCCTGACCTTTCTCCTTGATCCGCTTCACCTCCCGCATCTGCGACGAGAAATCCTCCAGCGCGGCGAGCGCGTGGTCGCTGAGGCCTTCGCGGGGGAATTCCTTGACCAGCACCTCCAGCGCCTCGCCGATGCGGCCGAGCTGGCGGCCGTAGGAGCCGACCTCGTCGAGGATTTGCGCCTCAAGCTGCGGCGCCGAGGAGCGGCCGAGATTGATCGACAGCAGGCTGAACTGATTGCCGACCACGCTGGTGAACCAGCGCCACGGATTGATCACCTGCGCCACTCCGCCGCCGAACGGCGCGGCGCCGCCGCCGGCGGAGGGCAGGTCGGTGTCGGTGAAGTTTACGGGCGCGAGCATCTGGGCCATGGGAGTCTCCGTGCAATGCGGTTGGTGAGGACAAACGGCGGGATGATAGCGCGGAAATCGCGGGCACGGCGTGCGGTTGTTGACGGGCGGCGTGACGCGGCGAATGGGCGAGTCAGTGCTTGGGTCGCCCTCACCCCAGCCCTCTCCCGCAGGCGGGAGAGGGGGCGCGCTGCGGCTTGCGGTTGGGGACGTGGGGAACGTGGAAGCGCCGCGGCCGGAGGCTGCTATTCCGCGGCCACGCGGGTGAGTTCGCCGGCGCGTTCCATTTCGCGGCGCAGCCATTCCGGTGCGATGTCGAATCCGTTCGGCCAGGTCGGAGCGCCGAAGTCCAGGAACACACGGGCGAAGTAAGCTTCGTCGCGCAACGGCATCAACAGCGATCCCGGCGCAGCAACATCACCCGCGAAATCGTGGACACCTTCGCTGCCGTCGTTGAACCTCACCCGCAGCCGGTGGCCGCCGAGCTTGTCCAGATGGGTGACCTTAGTCAGCATCGAGGCCTGCAATCCTTTCAGGTTGCTCGCCGGCTCGTGCGAGGCTCCAATTATCACGCAATTGCTGGCGTCGCGCCAGTGCCCATTCTTTCACGAGCCTCGCCGCGGCTGCCGGAAGGCGCCCTTCGATCACCTCGCCGGATTCGATCGAAACGAAGGCTTCAGACTCCCTATAGATGGCATGAAAATGCGGCGGCGGATGGTCGCGGACATACATCCTGATAGCAATACCGTAGAACCAGGCAATCGTCGGCATAGCGAAAAACCTTCGCCGCAGATTTGAAATGGCGTGCAAACTATCAACGTCGAAGTCGCCGCGATACGCGCAAGAGGTCGAAACTAAGTCACCCTCCCCTGGAGGGGGAGGGTCGGCACGCAGACCGCGCAGCGAGATGCGGGACGGGGTGGGGTGAGCCGCGGGCACGACGTCTCATAACTTCGCCACCCCACCCCGCTCGCTACGCGAGCGACCCTCCCCCTCCAGGGGAGGGTGTTCTTGTGGCACGCTTAGTTTGCAAGGAGCTGAGCGAATCCAGGTCGTGAGCGTCCCCGGATTACCCTTCGCTTCATCCGGTCGATGCGCAGCTACGGCAGCGTCTTCTCCCCTCCCCCTTGCGGGGAGGGTCGGGGGTGGGGGGCCACGAGCACAGTGCTCGCGTCGCCCTCACCCCAACCCTCTCCCGCAAGCGGGAGAGGGAGCGCGCTGCGGCTGGGTCGGGGGTGGGGGTCACGGGCACTGCGACTCGTGGACCCCCACCCCCGGCCTCCGCTTCGCTCGGCCGACCCTCCCCGCAAGGGGGAGGGGGACCGAGAGGCTCGCGAAAAAAGAAATGGCCGGGACTTAGCCCGGCCATGACGCGATGAGGTGATCAGTTATCCGGCTTCGCCAAGGGGCTTCGCCGGACGCGGTCCGGCTTGCTTAGTTGTCCAAGAATGAGCGTAGCTTGCGGCTGCGGCTCGGATGCTTCAGCTTGCGCAGCGCCTTCGCCTCGATCTGGCGGATGCGTTCGCGGGTGACGCTGAACTGCTGGCCGACTTCTTCCAGCGTGTGGTCGGTGTTCATGCCGATGCCGAAGCGCATGCGCAGCACGCGTTCTTCGCGCGGGGTCAGCGAGGCGAGCACGCGCGTGGTGGTCTCGCGCAGGTTGGACTGGATCGCGGCGTCGATCGGCAGCACCGCGTTCTTGTCCTCGATGAATCGCCGAGATGGCTGTCTTCCTCATCGGCGACCGGGGTTTCGAGCGA
>NZ_BADD01000347.1 GCF_000333455.1 Rhodopseudomonas sp. B29 | reverse complement strand
CGGGCACGCGATCGAGCTCATCCAGTGAGAGCAATTGCTTGTTCGGCAGGAACGTCATGTTCTCGGACATACAGTACCGACAGCGCAGATCGCAGCGATCGGTCACCGACAGCCGCAGATAGCTGATGCGACGACCGAAGGGATCCGACAGCTCGGGCCGGGATGATTCCGCGCCCTGCCCGATCATCTCTGCATCGCCCGGCCAGCCCGGTTCTCGCGGCGCCGCGTCGAAGCTCATGATGTCGCCTCCAGAGCTGCGATCATGTCGGGCACGCTCACGAACTTCTCCCGCGGCCGCCCCTGAAGCTGACCTCTGCGTTTCTCGGCAGCGTCGATGGCCGTCCAATCCTGATAGCTGACCAGGCGCTGCCCGCGCTGACGCAACCGCATCATCAGGGCATCGGGACGATCCGAGCGAGGCGGCACGCCGGTGGCGAGGTCGGCAACCACGGCCTCGGCGGTCGCCATACCACAGGCGCGATTAGTCCCGATTGTGCCGCTTGGGCCGCGCTTGCTCCAGCCGCAGACGTACAGACCACGGACTAATCGTTCGCCGTCGACCACGCGGCCGTCGATATTAGCGTGGAGCCCGCGTTCCTCGTCGTAAGGCACGCCAGCGAGCGGCGCGGTGCGACGACCGATACTGCTGAAGATCGCGCCGCATTGAATCGGTTCGACCGTCTTCGCCGACTGCCTGCACGAGATCGACTCGACGCAGCTCTGTCCGCCGATGGAAACCGGCGCCAAACCGAAGCGGAAGATGCAGCGGCGGGGCTTCGCCGGCGCCTGCTCGGCAAATGCGCGGAACAGCGCCTGCCTGTCGTCCTGTTCGGGATCACCCGACGTCTGCGGCACGCCGGCAATGTCGTTCGGATCGATCCACGGATCGCATTGCGAGAGATTCAGAAAATCGCGCAGTTCCTTTGCGCCGAATTTCGCTTGAAGCGGACCACCGCGACCGATCACATGAACCTCGCGCACGCGGCTTTCCGCCAGCATCTCGAGTGCGTGTGTAGCAATGTCGGTCTGCCGCAACTCGTCGGCCGTCTTCGACAGGATACGGGCGACGTCGAGCGCGACGTTGCCGTGGCCGATCACCACCGCGACTTCATGAGCGAGATCGAAAGGGAGTTCGCGGCTGTCGGGACGCCCGTTGTACCAGGCAACGAAGTCACCGGCGTGATAGCAGCCGGGCAAATTCTCGCCCGGTATGCCGAGCGGCCGGCTGAGATCGGCACCTGTGGCCAGCACGACGCCGTCGTAGGCCGCACGTAATTCGTCGATGCCGACATCCTCGCCGACGCCGACGCCGCCGACGAAGCGGAAGCCCGGTTGGGCGGCGATCTTGTCGAAGGTGATGCTGACCAGTTTGAGCTTGGGATGATCGGGCGCCACGCCGAACCGCACGAGTCCGTGCGGCACCGGCAGGCGCTCGAACATATCGACAGCGATCGGCACGCCGGAGCGCAACAATGCCTCGGCGGCGTAAAAGCCGGCCGGCCCGCTGCCGACGACGGCGATGTGGAACGGCGACGTCATCGTCCGAGCGCGAGCTTGCGTTCATCGGCGCCGGGCAACGGCGGAAGACGCGCGGTGATCACCGGCGTCTCGGCGACACGCTTGCGATTGACGGCGATCCAGAACTTCTTGTCGGCGGCCAGCCGGTAGTCCGGCTCGATCGCGCCGACCGGACAGGCCGGCACGCAGCCGCCGCAATCGATGCAGTTCTCGGGATCGATATAGGTCATGGTGCCGTCGAGGTGGAAGCACTCGACCGGGCACACCGTCACACATTCGGTGTAGCGGCAGCCCTTGCAATTGTCGGTTACGACGTGAGTCATCGT
>NZ_BADD01000348.1 GCF_000333455.1 Rhodopseudomonas sp. B29 | reverse complement strand
GTCAGGAGAGGCGGAGCGATCGCCGTTGCCAACGACATCCGCTACGGCCTCACCGGCTATGTCTGGACCGGCGACATGGGCCGCGGCCTGCGTGTCGCCGACGCGCTCGAGGCAGGCATGATCTGGCTGAATTCGGAGAACGTCCGCCACCTGCCGACGCCGTTCGGCGGCATGAAGCAGTCCGGCATCGGCCGCGACGGCGGCGACTACTCGTTCGAGTTCTACATGGAGACCAAGCACGTCTCCCTCGCCCGCGGCACGCACAAGATCCAGAAGCTGGGGGCCGTGTAGTGCTCTCACTCTCCACTTGTCATTCCGGGGCGCGCGAAGCGCGAACCCGGAATCCATACTCCCCGCCGGGGCGGTCGTGCACAGCCGCCGACACAGGGGTTATGGATTCCGGGTTCGCCGCTACGCGGCGCCCCGGAATGACGAACTTTGATGCTGTAAACTAATAACGAGACTTCCTGAGGACTCGCCAATGCCCGCTCCGCAACACGTGTTCGATCCGCCGTTCAACATCATTCGCTCGAGCCATGTGGTGCTCGATGTCGTCGATCTCGACAAAAGCGTGGCCTTTTACGAGAACATCATCGGGCTGCACGTCGAGGATCACGACAATGTCGCGGCTTACTTGCGCGGTAGCGAGGAACATCAGCATCACTCGGTGGTGCTGCGCAAAGCCGACAAGGCCGCTGCGGCACGGCTTGGCTTCAAGGTCGCGAGCGAGGCCGATCTCGACAAGGCGGCGAGCTGGTTCGCCGAGAACGGCGTGCTCTACGCCTTCGTCGACCGGCCGTTCCAGGGCCGCACCCTGCACGTCACCGATCCGTTCGGCTATCGGCTCGAGCTCTACGCCACTATGGATAAGCGGCCGCATCTGTTGCGCCGTTACGAGCGCTACAAGGGCTGCCATCCGCAGCGGCTCGACCATTTCAACGTGTTCGCGGCCGAAACGCAGGCCACCATCGACTTCTACGCCAGGCTCGGCTTCCGCCTGACCGAATACGCCGAAGAAGACGGAGATAACGGCCGCATCGCCGCTGCCTGGATGCACCGCAAGGGCAATGTGCACGATTTTGCGATTACCAACGGCCGTGGCCCGCGGCTGCACCATTTCGCCTATTGGGTGCCCGGCCCGCTCAACATCATCCATCTGTGCGACGTCATGGCGTCGAACGGCTACATCAAAAATCTGGAGCGCGGCCCCGGACGCCATGGCATCTCGAACGCGTTCTTCCTCTACATCCGCGATCCCGACGGCCACCGCATCGAACTGTATTGCAGCGACTACCAGACCATGGACCACGACCACGAGCCGCTGCGCTGGTCGCTGCGCGACCCGCGCCGCCAGACCCTGTGGGGCGCCCCGGCCCCGCGCTCGTGGTTCGAACAGGGCTCGGAATTCGTCGGCGAAGCGGTGCGCGAGCCGGCGTTCGTAGCCGATGTGGTGATTGCGGATTGAAGACGCCCCCGACAAGATCACCGCGTCCAACTTCTGTCATTCCGGGGCGCGCGAAGCGCGAGCCCGGAATCCATAACCCCTGTCGGAGAGTATGGATTCCGGGCCTGCGCTGCTCGCGCAGCGCATCCCGGAATGACACCTTCAAAGGTTGATTTCCAATGACCACCCCTCGTCTCGCCACCTTCACCGTCAACGGCCTCACGCGCTACGGCGCGGTGTGCGACCATGGCGTCGTCGATCTGTCGGCGCGCCATGCCAACGATTATCCGACGTTGCGCGAGGTGATCGCGGCGGGCGCACTGACCAGGATCGTCGACGAGGCCGATCACACCGCGCCGGACTTCGCCCGCGACGCAGTGAAGTTCGAGCCGCCGATCCCGCAGCCGGAGAAGATCATCTGCGTCGGCGTCAACTATCCGGACCGCAACGCCGAATACAAAGATGGCAGCGAGGCGCCGAAATTCCCCTCGATGTTCATGCGCACGCCGCGTTCCTTCGTCGGCCACGGCACGCCGCTGGTGCGGCCGAAGGCCTCGAAGCTGCTCGACTATGAAGGCGAGCTGACACTGGTGATCGGCAAGGGCGGCCGGCACATCGCTGAAGCCGATGCGCTGAATCACATCGCGGCGATCACGCTGTGCAACGAAGGCACGATCCGCGACTGGGTGCGTCACGCCAAGTTCAACGTCACGCAGGGCAAGAACTTCGACCACACCGGCAGCCTCGGGCCGTGGCTGGTGCCCTACACCGACGAGACGCAGATCGCCGATATCCGGCTGACCACCCGCGTCAACGGCGAGACGCGGCAGGACGACCGCACCTCGCGGATGATCTTCAGCTTCCGCTACCTCATCCATTACATCTCGACCTTCACCACGCTGGTGCCCGGCGACGTCATCGTCACCGGCACGCCGTCCGGCGCCGGCGCGCGGTTCGAGCCGCCACGTTATCTCGCGCCGGGCGACGTCATCGAGGTCGAAGCCGACGGCATCGGCGTGCTGCGCAACGGCGTCGTCGACGAAGCCGACTAGTCAGTCACTGCAAGTCACAGGATCCAAAATGAGCGTCATCACCGGCGGCGAAGCGATCGTCCAGGGCCTGGTCGCGCACGGCGTCAACACCGTGTTCGGCCTGCCCGGCGCGCAGATCTATGGACTGTTCGACGGTTTCGCCAAGGCGCAGATGAAGGTCATCGGCGCGCGGCACGAACAAGCCTGCGGCTACATGGCGTTCGGCTACGCCCGTGCCTCCGGCAAGCCCGGCGTGTTCAGCGTCGTGCCCGGCCCCGGCGTGCTCAACGCCGGCGCGGCCTTGCTCACCGCGTTCGGCTGCAACGAGCCGGTGATGTGCCTCACCGGCCAGGTGCCGAGCGCTTATCTGGGCAAGGGCCGCGGCCATCTGCACGAGATGCCCGATCAGCTCGCGACGCTGCGCAGCTTCATCAAGTGGGCCGACCGCATCGAATATCCGGGCCAGGCACCGGCGCTGGTGGCGCGGGCGTTCCAGGAGATGATGAGCGGCCGGCGCGGGCCGGTGGCGCTGGAGATGCCCTGGGACGTGTTCACCCAGCGCGCCGAGACGACGGCGGCGCTGACGCTCGATCCGGTCGCGCCGCCGGCGCCCGATCCGGACCGCGTCGCCGCGGCAGCCAAGCTGATCGCGCAAAGCAAGACGCCGATGATCTTCGTCGGCGCCGGTGCGCTGGAGGCCGGCGACGAAATCCTCGAACTCGCCGAGATGATTGATGCGCCGGTAGTGGCGTTCCGCTCCGGCCGCGGCATCGTCAGTAACCGGCATGAACTCGGCCTGACCTTCGCGGCCGCTTATCAGCTGTGGCCGCAGACCGATCTGATCATCGGCATCGGCAGCCGCATGGAGCTGCCGACGACGTTCCGCTGGCCGTTCAAACCCGAGGGCCTGAAGTCGGTGCGCATCGACATCGATCCGGCGGAGATGCGGCGCTACACGCCCGATGCGGCGATCGTGTCGGACTCCAAGGCCGGCGCGCGGGCGCTGGCGGACGCGGTGAGCAAGGCGGGTTACACCAAGACCAAAGGTCGCCGCGAAGTCATCCGCGCCGCGACCGCCAAGACGCAGCAGGACATCCAGGCGATCCAGCCGCAAATGTCGTACTTGAAGATCCTGCGCGACGTGCTGCCGGACGACGCCATCGTCACCGACGAGCTGTCTCAGGTCGGCTTCGCGTCGTGGTACGGTTTTCCGATCTATCAGCCGCGCACCTTCCTCACCTCCGGTTATCAAGGCACGCTCGGCTCGGGTTTCCCGACCGCGCTCGGCGCCAAGGTCGCCTGCCCGGACAAACCGGTGGTGGCCATCACCGGCGATGGCGGCTTCATGTTCGGCGTGCAGGAACTCGCCACCGCGGTCCAATATAAGATCGGCGTGGTGACGTTGGTGTTCGACAACTCGGCCTACGGCAACGTCCGCCGTGACCAGTTGCACGGCTTCGAAGGCCGCGTCGTGGCTTCGGATCTGGTCAATCCGGATTTCGTCAAGCTCGCCGAGTCGTTCGGCGTCGGCGCATCGCGCGTGACGTCACCCGATCACTTCCGCACGGCGCTGGAAAAGGCACTGGCCGCCGGCGGCCCGCAACTGATCGCCATCGACGTGCCGCGCGACAGCGAAGCCAGCCCGTGGCCGTTCATTCACCCGGCAAAGCCTTAGGCAGCTCGCGGTGATTGCCGCGCTGCTAGTCGCTGATGCCACGCCACGGCGGCGTTGCCTGCCAGCCGGCGCACGTCCATCAGCACGGCGGCCTGTTCGGTCGACAGCCGCTGCCGCCAGCGCAGCAGGCCGCCGAGGTCGTGCAGCGCGATCTCCGCCTCGATGCTGGCCATGCCGGCCGCACGCCGCAGCCGGTGAATAGTTTGGAGTGGCGCGTCGGACAGCACCGCGTCGCGATAGGCGCGATTGGCTTCGTGGCTGCGCTCGATCCGCGTCTGCAGCGGCGGTCCGAGTTCCGGCCAAAACACAATCACCGACAGCAGCGCCGCGATGCTGCCGATGACGTTGTCGAGCATGCGGGCCGAGGCAATGCCGGTCCCGGGCTGCAGCATCTCGGCGACGATGATGAACAACATTGTCAAGAACACCACGAAAGCGGTGTAGTTGACGCTGCGCAGCGAGATCGCGGCCGGCGCCAGCAGCACCGACACTGCCGACAACAGCAGCTTGGCGTCGGCCATATGCAGCAGCGCCAGCGCCAGCGAGCCACCGAGCAGGCTTCCCAGAATCCGCTCGATCGTCCGCGTCCAGGTCGAGCGGACACCGCCTTGGAGAACCACGACGACCGCCATCGTCGCCCAATAGGGATAGCCGAGATCGAACGCGAGCGCCGCCGCATACACCGCGACGACGCCGGCCGATTGCCGCGCCGCCTGACGCAGCCCGGGCCGCAGCCTGTCGCGCCACGTCAAACGATCGGTCTGTGGAGCTAACTCTTCCGAGGGCCGGCGCCGACCGCGATCATCCATCAGGACCAACGCATCTTCCAGCGCGACAACGCATCCGGCGAGAAGAGGATCGGATAGGCGCGCGCGTAACATAGCGAGCCGCGAGGGGCCACGCCGCACGCTGATCAGCTTCGCCGGATCGTGCCGGACGCGTCGAACATATCGAAGCGCAATACCGAACGCGCGTGTCACAGCCGCCCGCTCCTGCGCCGAGCCCAGCCCGTCGATGAAAGCCTGATCCAGCGCGATCAGCGCGCTGAACACCGTCTCGGCGAATTCCAGCAGGCGCCGCGTCGGCTCGGTTGCCGCTTCAGGCTCGCCCGCATAGCGGCCGAGCAATCCGTGCAGCCGTTCCAGCGCCAGCCGCACGGCGCGGCGATGCTCGGCGTGCTCGCTGTGCCAATGCGTATCACGATGCGAGCCGCGGCCGATCGCCAGCAGATCGCTCGTCATATCGATGAGGCGCGCCAACACCGCGTCGCCGTTCTGGCGCAGCGGCGCCGCCGGATCGATCCGCCAGATCAGATTGATCAGCAACCATGCCCAGCCGGCGCCGACCAGGAAGGCCGCAGCCTGCACAGCCGCCAGATCGAGCGACCGCGGAAATCCGACCGCAACGACGGCCACCACCGCGAGCAGCGTCCCGAGCAATGCGCCGTAGGCGACGGACGACGCCAGCAGGATCACCGCAAATACGATGAGCGGCCCGGCGATGAGTCCCGCTCCCGGCGCGAACGACGCCGCCCATGCTCCGGCGAAACTAATCAGCGTGCCGAATACGACGAAGCTGAGCAGCAGACGGCGGCGCAAGCGATCCGAGCCGGGACTGTCGCACAGGCAGGTCCAGAACGCTGCGAACACCGACCAGCCCATCCAGCTTTGTCCCGAGCCGACCGCAATCAGCAGCGGCACCGCGACCGCCACGGCGGCCCGCGCGCCTTCCTCGAGGCTGAACTGCTCGGGGGTCAGACCGACAGCGCGCAATTCCAGCCGCCGCGCTGCCCAACGCAGCCGGCCTGCCGTCGACTGCATCGCCGGAGCCCAAGCTTTGGCTGGTCGGGTGCGCATAAGGCCTTCGTTCATCCGGTTCTCCACCGATTGCCCAGAATTGGTCTGACCAATATCTCGCTTGATCTGGATCAACCGCGAGACTATACCGCAAAAATTCGATGGTCTAGCGCGCGCCGCCACACTAAGTGGTCTTACCAAATAGCAAGGGTTGTGGCCTCCATGGCTTCCGTCGCCGGTCGCATCGAAGCATTGATCGCAGCACGCAATCTCACCGCGGGGGACCGGCTCCCGTCTGAGCGGCAGCTCGCCGCGGATTTCGGCGTGTCGCGCCCGACGCTGCGCGAAGCCATTCGCCAGCTTGCCAGCCGCGGCGTGCTCGTCAGCCGTCGCGGCGGTGGCACCTTCGTCAGCGCCCCGGAGGAGTCCGATCCGGTGCGCACTGCCCTGCTACCGCTGGCGTCGCTGGCGCGCAGCGAGGCCGGCTACTGGCGGGACGTGATGGAGATGCGCAAGCCGATCGAGGGGGAGACCGCGTACTTCGCTGCGCTCCGGGCCGACGACGCCGACAAGGCGCGGCTCGTTGCTGCGTATCAGGGCGTGGTGAACGCGCCCGCCGACGATCTGGATTCGCAGGCCCGGCTCGACGCCGCCTTCCACATGGCGGTCTGCACCGCAGCTCACAACGTCGTCCTGCAACAAGTCATGAGTGGGCTGCTCGGCCTGATGGAAGCCAGCATCTCGCAGAGCCTTCGCCGGCTCTATCATTTGCCCGGCATTCTCGACGAGCTGAACGACCAGCACCGCGAGATCCTCGATGCCGTAATCAGCGGTAAGGCCGAAGCCGCGCGCGGCGCTGCCAGTCGTCATCTCGATTTCGTCGAGGATCGTCTGCAGCTGATCGAAGACGACGCGCAACGCCAGCGCCGGGCGTCGCGCGCACAACAACAAATCGCTCAGGAGTGAACGCCTGCCATGATCATTTCGTCGCCGCTGGATTTTCGTGAAGCCGCCCGCCGCCGCCTGCCGCCGTTCCTGTTTCACTACATCGACGGCGGCGCCTATGCGGAGCAGACGCTGCGGCGCAACTGCGATGACCTGCAGCGGCTGGCGCTGCGTCAGCGCGTGCTGAAGGAGGTCGGCGAAGTCGATCTTTCGACGCGACTGTTCGGCCGCGACATGACTCTTCCCGTGGCGCTTGCGCCGGTCGGACTGACCGGCATGTATGCGCGCCGCGGCGAGGTGCAGGCGGCGCGCGCCGCCACCGCGCGCGGCATTCCCTTCACTTTGTCGACGGTTTCGGTGTGCCCGATCGAGGAGGTGCAGAGCCAGGTCGATCGGCCGATCTGGTTTCAGCTGTATGTGCTGAAGGACCGCGGCTTCATGGCGAATGCGCTGCAGCGAGCCTGGGCAGCCGGCGTTCGTACGCTGGTATTCACTGTCGATATGCCGGTGCCGGGCGCGCGCTATCGCGATGCGCATTCAGGCATGTCCGGCCCCAACGCCGCGTTCCGCCGCATGCTTCAGGCGATCAGCCATCCGCGCTGGGCGTGGGATGTCGGGCTGCGCGGCCGGCCGCACGATCTCGGCAATGTAAGTGCGTATCTCAACAGGAAGATCGCGCTCGACGATTACGTCGGCTGGCTCGGCGCCAATTTCGATCCGTCGATCGGCTGGCGCGATCTGCAATGGATCCGCGACAGCTG
>NZ_BADD01000349.1 GCF_000333455.1 Rhodopseudomonas sp. B29 | reverse complement strand
CGGGTCCGGCGTCTCGATGCCGCAGAAGATCGTGCAGAAATACGCCTCGCGCATCAATTCGAGGATTTCCGGCCGCTTGGCGATGTTCAGCGTCGCCTCGCAGGCGAGCTGCAGCGCGAAGCCGGTGCGCTTCTGCCATTCGACCAGATGCGGCAGCAGGTCCAGCGCCGCCTTGCGGTTGCCGATGAAATTGTCGTCGACAAAATACACCGAGCCGCGGATGCCGCATTCGACCATGCGGTCGAGCTCGGCGATAATCTGCTCGGGCGTCTTCAGCCGCGGATTGCGGCCGTAGAGGCCGGGAATATCGCAGAATTCGCACTGATACGGGCAGCCCGAGGAATACTGGATGCTGCCGAGCAGATACTTGCTGCACTCCGCCATCTCGTAAGCGGGGATCGGAAACAGCGCCATGTCGAGGCGGTCTTCGGTGGTGAGGACGATCTGGCGCTTGGGCCGCGCCACGTCGTGCGCCAGCCGTGCGATCAGTTGATCGGTGGCGTCGCCGAGTTCGCCGACATGCAGATAGTCGAAATTCGGATAATAATCCGGACAGGCGCTGACCGACGGACCGCCGAGCGCGACCGGCAGATCGTACATATGGGCGCGATTGCAGATGTCGATCATCTGCTGGCGCTGGATGTGCATGCCGCTGACGAACACGGCGTCGGCCCATTCGAAATCCGCGGCCGTGGCGGGGCGGAGGTTTTCGTCGACGAAGCGAACCGACCATTCCTCCGGCAGATAGGCGGCGATCAACAGCAGTCCCTGCGGCGGCATGAACGCCGACACGCCGTCCAGCAGCGAATACGAATTCTGAAAGGTGCCGAAGGACTTGGTGTAGCGCGGAAACACGCACAGGATATTGCGGCTGGTCTGGCCAGATTCAGCTCTCATCGGACCTCCCCGGGAGATCGAACCAGATGTCCCCCAACAGTGGGTGGGCCGAGGCGGCGGGACGGTTCGAAAGGCAGCGCCGAACCGGCGCCATGTCGCATAATCGCCCAACGCCTAAAGTGTTCCGGCACCACCGGAAAATATCGCGCAGAGAAAATCATTGCCCGGCATCTAACCATGCCGAACTAGGTCAGGCCACCGCTGATTTTGGAATGGGCACCCGCCGCACGAAGCGGCGGATCCAGTCAGGCGACTCGGACGGTCGCCAGGAACTTCGTCACTTCGGCGCGCAGCCGGGCGTTTTCGTTCGACAGCATTTGCGCGGAGGTCAGCACCTCGGCCGAAGCCGCGCCGGTATCGGCGGCGCCGCGATTGACGTCGACGATCGAGGCGGCGACCTGGTTGGTGCCGACCGCGGCCTGATGCACGCCGCGGGAGATTTCGGCCGTGGCGGCGCCCTGCTCGTCGACCGACGCCGCAATGGTGTTGGAGATGTGCGCCAGCCGACCGATGGTGCCGCCGATCTCCTTGATCGCCACCACCGACTCCTGGGTGGCCGACTGGATCTGATCGATCTGGGCGCTGATCTCCTCGGTGGCCTTGGCGGTCTGCTCGGCGAGCGCCTTGACCTCCTGCGCCACCACGGCAAATCCCCGCCCGGCCTCGCCGGCACGGGCGGATTCGATGGTGGCGTTGAGCGCCAACAGATTGGTCTGGCCCGCGATGGTGGTGATCAGCTTGGTGACGTCGCCGATGCGGCCGGCGGCTTCTGCCAGCCTGGAGATTCGCGCGTCGGTCTTGTCGGCCTGGCTGACCGCCTCGTCGGCGATCTGGCGCGACTGCCGGACCTGACGGCCGATCTCCTCGACCGAGGCCGTCATCTCCTCGCTGGCCGACGCGACAGCCTGCACGTTGCTCGACGTCTGGGACGACGCGGCGGCCACCACCGCGGCGAGTTGCTGGGTCGCCGCGCTGCCCTTGGCGAGCGCGTCGGCCGAAACCTCGAGCCCCTTCGACGCCGAACCGACCTGCTCGACGATGTGACCGATTGCGGCTTCGAAACTGTCGGCGAGCTGATGCAGCTCGGCGCGGCGGGCGGCGGCGGCCTCGCATTCGCGCGCCTCGCGCTCGTTGTGGTCGCGCTCCGCCTTGGTGACCGCGGCGAGTTTGAATTCCTCGACAGCGCGCGCCATCTGGCCGACTTCGTCGCGCTGGCCGAGGCCTGGCAGTTGTACGGCGAAATTGCCCGACGCGAGCTGCCGCATCGCCGCCGTCATCGCCACCACCGGCCGCGCGATGCCGCGACCGATCAGGAACGACACCAAAATGCCGGCAAGTGACACGCCGAGCAGCACGCCGCCGAGCAGCCATTGCTGCCGCTCCAGCTCCTGGCCGGCTCGGGCGATTTCGCGGTCGCGGGTTTCGTTGCTGGTGACAATCAGATCGTCACCCTGCTTGTCGATCTCGGCGAAGCTCTTTTCCGCGCTCTTGATGAACAGCAGCGCCGAGCCGGCGTCACCGTCGGCCATCTCGATGGCGTTCCTGGACTGTTTCTGGTAGCTGGCGACGGCCGCCTTGAGCTTCTGGAAGCCCGGCTTGGCGGCGGCAGCGCCAAGTGACTTTTCGACTTCCGCCAGCGGCTGCGCGATGCGCGCGATTGCGTCGAGCGCCTCCTTTGAAACGCGGGCGAGTTTGGCCGCGTCGGTCTCGTTGGCCGCCGTCGCCGCCATCCGGTACAGTTTGGCGTGCGCAGTCCAGGCCGCGGTGTTGAGATCGGCCGCGACTTCGGCGAGATGCACCGGACCCGATACCAGTACGTCGACGCTTTGCTGATTGCTGCGCAGCGCCTCCAGCGCCGCGGCGCCGAGGCCGATCAGCACGATCACGAGAAACGCCGGAGCGAGCTGAAGCTTCCAGCGCAGCCCGATATTGTTGATCAATCTGGTCATGCCGCCACCCGCGCGCGAGACGGTGTGCCGTCCCACGCCGTCGTTCACTGCTTGTAGACGCCGGCGCAGACGGCGGTGTCGTCGACACGCTCGCAATACATTTCCTTGGGCTCGACCTTCTTGCTCACCGGATTGACGAACTTGTAGTCCTGCCAGAACGACGGCTGCTTGGCGGCAAGTTCGACGCGCTCCTTGACGTAGAGCTTGCCGTCGACGTCCTGCGCGTCGATCATGTCCTTGCCGATGAACTTGGCGTTGGCGCCGTGCGCCAGCACCTTACCGTCGAGCTGATAGACGACGACGTAGAGGTCGTCCTTGACGAACGGACCGGCCTTGTCGCTGATGACCGGATATGTCTTGTCGGCACCGTCGGCCTTGATGGTGGCGACTGCCTTCTTGACCATGGCGATGGCGTCGTCCTTGCCAGCTCCTGCAAACGCCGAACCGGCAGACAGGCCGACCACCGCCGTCAGCACGGCTGCCGTGAAATGCTTAGTCATCGACAATCTCCCCTGCGCGCCCGAAAGGCGCCAATGTCACCCCCGAAGCTCTCAAGCAAACGCGAAAGCGGGGTTAATTTACTACCTGTGGTAGTTACGAGGGACTGGAAAATGTAATCAAACCCGGTTGGCGGCGCACAAGCTCGACGGCCACCGGGTATTCGGCCACCGGACTAATCTCGACCAATCATGTCACGCAGTTCCTCCGGTGGGGGGAGAGGACAGCGTTCAGCCGGCTTCACGGGTTCAGTCACGACAGGGACGATCGCCTGCCGAGACGGCGCGATCCAACGTTCCGCTGCCGCGGCGACATCGAGCAGTGCCAGGATGCTCGCGACCATCACCAGCATGGGATCAATCGCAGCATGGTTATCAGAGGAATACTGCGGCCTCTTCATACGCCATCCTCCGGGTTGCGGATCCGACATGCATCGCGCGGTCAGGCGATGCCCCGCCACACGAGTTCGCCGCCGAGCAGCACCAGGCCGGTGAAGAAGATCGTCCGAAAGGTCTCGGCCCTGATCCGCGTCCGAATCCACCCACCGAACAGCATGCCGGCCAGCGCGGGCCCCAGCGTGAGCAGCGAAGTACCAATCGCGATGCCCGGAAGCGCATGGTGCGCAGCGAGCCCGACAGCGAGCGCCACGGTCGAGACCGTGAAGGACAGGCCAAGCGCTTGAACCATTTCATCACGCTCCAGGCCGAGCGACCCGAGATACGGCACCGCGGGAATCACGAACACGCCGGTGGCCCCGGTGACGATGCCGGTTGCGACACCAACCAGGGGGCCAGCCCATGTCTGCATCCGCGCAGGAATTGTCAGGCGCGGCTTGAGCAGACCGCTCGCGCCATACAGCGCGAGCGCGAGGCCGAGCACCGGCATGGTCGAACGGCCGGCGCCGCCGGCGATCAGTCCCGCACCAGCGACAGTCCCGAGCATGATGGCAGCCATCATCCCCCAAAGACGGCTCAGCAGCCCCCATAGGCGAGGCCCCGACAAGAGCTGCCAGACATTCGTCACGAACGAAGGCATCAGCAGCAGCGCCGCCGCTTCGACCGGCGGCATCGACAGGCTGAGAAGCCCCATAGCGACGGTGGGCAGACCCAACCCGGTCATGCCTTTGACCGTCCCGGCAAGGATAAACGTGCCGGTAATGAGCAGAAAGCTGGTTCCTGGGTCGGTCATAATCAGGACGCTCGCCCGCCACGCCGCTTCCCACAATGCGGGACTTTGATAGTCTGCCTCTGTCTGTGACGAAGGGAGCCGCGGATGCACTTTGATCTCACCGATTTGCGGCTGTTCCTTCACGTTGCCGAGGAGGGGAGCATCACGGCGGGCGCCGGCCGCTCCGGCCTCGCGCTGGCGTCGGCCAGTGCGCGCGTCCGTGGCATGGAGGAACAGGCCGGCGTTCCGCTGTTCGAGCGGGGACATCGCGGCGTCGAACTGACCTCCGCTGGACGAACGCTGCTGCACCACGCACGCCTCGTCACCGGACAGATCGAGCGGATGCGCGGCGAACTCGGCGAATATGCCCGCGGGCTGCGGTCCCAGATTCGAGTACTCGCCAACACCGCGGCCGCAGCCGAATTCCTTCCGGAGACGCTGGCAGCTTTTCTTGCGGCTAATCCCAGTATCGATGTGGAACTGGAAGAGCGCTCCAGCCACGAGGTCACTCAAGGTGTCGCCGAGGGGCTCGCGGACATCGGCATCGCCGCCGACCACGCCAACATGACCGGTCTGTCCGTGCTGCCGTTCCGCATCGACCGGCTGACACTGATCGTGCCGTGCGGACATCCGCTGGGCGGCCACGACAAAGTCGCCTTCGCAGAGGCTCTTGGGAGCGAGTTCGTCGGCCTGTCGGACGACAGCGCACTCGGCGAGCATCTCGCCGAACACGCCGCACGAACCGGCGCACGTGTCCGGATGCGCGTGCGCGTCCGCGGCCTCGATGTCGCGTGCCGCATGGTCGCACTCGGCGCCGGCGTCGCCGTGGTGCCGGAGGCAGCTGCTCAGCGATGGCGGCAAGACGATCGATTAGTGCTGGTGCCGTTGTCAGATGCGTGGGCGGAGCGGCGCCTGCGTGTAGTGGTTCGACGACTCGACGCGCTGCCGACGCACGCGCGGCGATTAGTGGAGCATCTCACGATCGAGTCGACTGCCGCGAGATAGTCGTCGCAGCCGGCCCATACGCCGATGCGACCGCTCGTCACGCATCCGGAGGACGCAGCGCGGATAGGCGAAGTTCGACAGTCCGTAGCAACTGCAGCAGTTGGTCGACAGTTTCTGCGCCAATGACCTGCTTGAGTTCGACGCCTTTCTGCGAGAGCTCCGCTGTCACCACCTCCGCATAGGCGGCACCGCGCGCGGTGAGGATCACGCCACTGAGGCGACGGTTGGTGGTTGAACGCACCAACCGGATTAGTCCTGCCGTCTTCAGATCCTTCAGAATGCGTAGCAGGCTCGGCATCAGCAGTGCTGCATGGTTGGTCAGCGTGGTCTTATCCATCGGCTGCTGGTCATTGAGAGAGCGCAGCACCCGCAGCTGCTGTTCCGTGGTGCCGTGCTTGCGCAGGATTGGCCGCATATGCGCCATCACCGCTTCGCGCCCACGTAACAATGCGACGGGAAGGGCCGGCTCGAACGGTATCGCCGTCTCGTCGACCACCACGGGTTTCGTCGCTGTCGATGCTCGCTGTCGCTTGCTGTTGCTGCCGGGCGGTGTGGAGAGGGGCACGCGTCGTCCTTTGTCTGGGAGCGATTCGAATTATGCCAAGCCGCGCTTGACGCCTCAAGTGAACATGTTAAGTTGAAATCAACAAGAGAGCCGAGCGGCTTGCCGCATCGGTGTTTCAAGGAGGAGACCGGCCATTGCAGACTGCTCAGGATCGGGCGATCGCCACCGAGAGTGAGCCGCCGCCGGATGGCGGTCGAGCTGCCGCCCTGTTCAAATTTGTCGTTACGCGCCCATCCATCCGCGAAGCCGGCGCGACGGTGGTGGTCGTGTTGATCCTGCTTGCGGCGATGCAGATCGCCAGCTGGTACGTCCCCGACTACATCATGCCGTCGCCCGAGGCCGTCTCAGGCGCAATCTGGCGACTGGCACACACTGATTACTTCCATGTGCTGGCGACGCTCGGCCGGCTGGCCGCGGCGTTGTCGTTCTCGCTCGTCGCCGGCGTCCTCCTCGGGCTGGTGATGGCGCTGTCGCCGCTGCTGCGTCCGTTCGTCCGCTCGCTGGTGGTGATCGACACCGGCATCCCGGCGCTGTCGTGGATTCTGCTGGCGGTGTTCTGGTTCAAGAATCCGGAGAAGCGGATCTTCTTCATCTTGGTGATGATCCTGATCCCGTTCTACGCGCTCAGCATCTACGACGGCTTCCGCGCGCTGCCGAAAGACCTCGTCGACATGATCGAGAGCTTCCGCCCGTCGCAATGGCAGACGCTGCGCTATCTGATCGTGCCGCATCTCGTGCCTTACGTGATCCTCACCACCAAGTCGGTGATCGGCTATGCCACCCGCATGGTGATCTTCGCCGAGCTGGTCGCCTCCGCGATCGGCGTCGGCTCGCGGATGGGTCTGGCGCAATCCACCTTCCATATGGACGAGGTGCTCGCCTGGACCTTCTTCCTGGTCGTCCTCAACATCGTGCTGCAACTCCTCGTCACCGCGATCGAGAAGGCGGCGCTCGGCTGGCGCCAGGAAGCGGCGGTGCGATGAACATGCTTGCAAAATCCTTCGATGCCGTCGCCACGGCTCCAGTCATTTCGCTGCGCGGCGTGCGCAAAAAGTTCGGCGGCCACCTTGTAGTCGACAATTTGTCCTTCAATGTCGGCCGCGGCGAGATCGTCACGCTGCTCGGCCGCACCGGCGCCGGCAAGACCACGGTGCTCAACATCATTATGGGCACGATGCGCGCCGATGCCGGTGCGGTCAGCGTCGCCGGCGCCGACCCTTATGGCGAATTCAAATCGCTGAAAGGCAAGCTTGCCGTCGCATTTCAAACCGACCGTCTGTTGCCGTGGCGCACCGCGGTCGAGAATGCCGAACTCGGTCTTCTCATTCTCGGCATCGATCGCAAGATTGCGCGTGCCAAGGCGATCGAATGTCTCGCCAGCGTCAATCTCGCCGGCTCCGAGCACAAGCGTCCACACGAACTATCCGGCGGCATGCGCCAGCGGGTGTCGCTGGCACGCGCGCTGGCGGTCGATCCCGAGCTGATCCTGCTCGATGAGTCGTTCAGCCAGCTCGATCACGTCACGTCGCGCTCGCTGCGCGCCGATTTCTGCAAGGTGGCGCGACAGTTCGGCAAGACCTGCCTGATCGTCACCCATCGCATCGATGACGCGCTCGAGATGGCCGACCGCGTCATCGTGCTCGGCCCCGGCGCCCGCATCATGCTGGAAATGCCGCTGGCAGAAGCCCGCCTCAACGAACAGACCCGCGAACAATGCCGGGCGCAGATCGAAACCGCTCTGGGAGGACACAATGAAGACGACAACAATTGACGCGCTGTCGCGCCGCACCGTGCTGGGCGCGCTCGCGGCGGGCGCAGGCGTCATCGCCGCGCCCGCATTGCTGCGCGCGGACACGGTGCCGCAGGTCCGCTGTGCCACCGCGACCCCGGGCTTCACCACGGTGTTCTACGACGTCATCCGCGACCGCAAACTCGACCAGAAGCACGGCTTCGCGCTCGGCGAGCCGGTGCTCAACGCGTCGATCGGCACGCTGTTCAACGATTTCGTCGCCGGCAGTTCGGACGTGATCATCGCGAGTTGGGATCCGGTGCTGACGCGCTATCAGGGCGGCGTGCCGTGCCGACTGCTGTGCACGCTGATGACCGCCGACATGATCGGCGTGATCGCCGCCAAGGGCGGGCCCAAATCGATCGCCGATCTCAAGGGCAAGATCATCGCGGCGCCGCAGCAGTCGGGCGTGTACCGGATGACGCGGGCAATGATCAAGGACATCGCCGGCGAGGACATCGAAAGCATCGCGCAGGTGCAGAACGCCGACAACCCGGCGCAGGGCGTGACGCTGGTGATCGCCGACCGCGCCGACGCCGCGGTCGCCTGGGAGCCGATGATCAGCAACGGCATGCAGAAGCGCTCCGATCTCGGCGTGATCTTCAGCGCCGGCCACGCCTTCCGCGACAAGATCGGCAGCGACCTGCCGTATTTCTGCGTCAACGTCCGCCAGGAGATCCTCGCCGCCAATCCGGGGCTGGCGCAGAAGCTCAACGCCGCCTTCGCCGATGCGGTTGCGCTGATCGACGGCGAGTTCGACACCATCGCCGCGCAGTACGCGCCGCGAACCAAGATTGACGTCGAGACCCTTAAAATCGCCCGCGCCTCGGGCGCTTTCAAGCTCGCCTAAGGGGCAGCCAGCGATCCCAAGGTTCAGGCCACCATCACCACGGCATCGGAGATCCTGACGCGTCAGGGCGTGCTGACGCGCAAGGCCGAAGCCGGCTTCTTCGCCGCCTGATCATCGTCGAGGGGAGACACTGACATGGCTGCTTCGCGACGACGATTCATGCAAGCGATGGCCGGCACCGCCGCTGGGCTGGCGATGCCGCGGTTGGCGCTCGGCGACGATCTGCCGAGCCTCACCTGGGCGACGTTCACTCCGGGTTTCGTCCCGGCGTTCATGCAGACCACACTCGCCAAAGGCTTCGACCGCCAGAACGGCGTCGCGCTGGCGCCGCCAATTCCGTATTCGTCGCTGACGACTTACTACGGTGATTTCGTCGCCGGCGCGTTCGACATGTGCTTCGGCAGCTGGGACACGTTCGCGGTGCGCGCCTTCGGCGGCGTACCCGTCAAGTATCTGTGCGGTATCAATCCCGGCAACCTGCTCAACATCGTGACGATGTCGGACAACATCCGCAGCATCGAGGATCTGCGCGGCAAGACGCTGGCGGCGCCAACCTCGTCCGGCACTTTCCGGCTGATGAAGTCACTGATCCGCAGCTTCCACGGTTTCGACCTCGAGAAGGAGACGACGGTGCAGACCGTCGATCATCCGCTCGGCGGCGTCACGCTGGTGCTGGCCGACCGCGCCGACGCGGCGATGACCTGGGAGCCGAGTGTCACCATCGGCATGCTGAAGAACCCGAAGCTGCGCGTGCTGCTCAATATCGGCGAAGACTACCAGAAGCACGAGGGCACGGTGATGCCGTTCCTCGGACTCGCCATCCGCCAGGCTGCGCTCGACAAGCATCCCGGCATCGCCGACCGTCTGTTCAAGACTTTCGCCGCAGCAGCCGATGCGATGGAGGCCGATCCACAGGCCGCCTACGCGGCGGCCGAAAAAGATACCAAGCTGCCGGCCAGCACTCTGGTCGACGCTACCAAATCCGGCCGCCTGAGCTACCGCTTCGAATCCATGGCCGATCCGAAGGCGCGGCAGGCGGTGATCCGCAGCAGCGAACTTCTCGCCGCCGAAAAGGATCTGCCGAAGCCGGTGGATGCTAGCTTCTTCGCCGGCTGATCCCCTTCTCCCATTGCCCGGCGCCACTATCAAGTGCCGCAACAAGAGTCCCTGCATGACCGCCCCTGCCTCGACTACTCCCGCCGCGCCCGCGATCAGCCGCCACTACCAAGTCCCCATCGCCTACGAGGCCGACGTCGTCGTGGTCGGCGGCGGCCCGGGCGGTTTCGCGGCCGCACTACAGGCCTCGCGCATGGGCGCGCGCACCATCATGGTCGAGCGCTTCGACATGCCGGGCGGTGTGCACACTTCGGGGCTGCAGGGCGCGGCCGATAGCGGCGTCGGTGGCATCCACACCGAACTGATGGAGCGGTTCGCGGCCGAGGGCCACATCTACACCGCGACCCAGAGCACGCATCCCGGCTGGGCCGGCAATCCGCTGTCGCACTACGAACGCAAGAAGCCCCTGGGCAGCGATTTCCGCCGGATGTCCTTCAATCCCGAAGGCGCCGGCTGCGTGATGTCGACGATGCTCAAGGAGACCGGCGTCACCGCGCTCTACGGCACCACCTTTGTCGACGCCATCGTCGATCGCAGCGGGCCCGGCGACGGCACCATCACGGCCATTCTGGTCGAGAATGCCAGCGGCCTGCAGGCGATCGCCGGCAAGATCTTCATCGAAGGCTCGGGCACCGGCGAGCTGGTGGCGCGGTCGGGCGCGCCGTTCGTGCGCGGCGGCGGACCGCAGCCGCGCGGCACCGCTTGGGACGGCGTGCAGCGGCCGATCCCCGGCGGCCTGCTCTGGATCATGACCGGCATTGAACTGCTGCGGCTGATCTCGCATCAGGAATCCGCCAAGGATCCGGAGTTGCAGAAAGTGATGGCGGAGGCCGCCGCCGCCGGCGACCTGCCCGAGGGCGTGTACCGGCCGCGGATGTCCGGCGACAACGTCTATGGCGAAGCCTATATCGGCCATCCGACGCTCGACATGAGCCCGATGGCGGAGAACGGCACTTACGTACTGTGGCAGAACGTACCCTACGAATGGGCGCTGCACATGGACGACACCATCGCCGACCATACGCGGGCGAAGCAGGAGCTGCGCGGCTTCATCAACGCCGAAGCGCGATTCCTGCGCAAATACGTGCCGGGCTTCGAGCATGCCACCATCGCTAATGTCGGCCGCTTCGTCGGCATCCGCGACGGCCGCCACCCGATCGGCGAATACGTCGTCAATATCGAGGACGTTCGCGCCGGCCGCCGCTTCCGCGACGCGATCAGCAAGCCGATGACCAAGACGTTCTTCTGGGAAGGCTTCAACAAGCACGATTTCGAAGTGCCGTTCCGCAGCTTCCTGCCGAAGTCGATCGATAACATGATCCTGACCGGCGCCTCGCTGTCGTTCGAGTACCGCACGCTGTTCATGGTGATGCGTAACTTCCCATGGTGCACCCAGACCGGTGAGATCGCCGGCTACGCCGCCGCGCGCTGCATCGAGCAGAAGATCAAGCCCAAAGAGCTGGAGTGGACGACGCCGTATTTTTGAGGAGCGATCGTTCAACCTCGTCGTCATGGCCGGGCTTGTCCCGCTTGCGCGGCCGTTGCCGCTTCGGCGCGGCGAAGGCCCGGCCATCCACGTCTTGCGGCCCACGAGCGTCCAAGAACGTGGATGCCCGGCACAAGGCCGGGCATGACGGCGTCTGGGTGGCTACTCCACCGGCACAACATCCACCGCCACGCCGAGCTTCTGCTTGCGCGAGCCGACGATGACGCCGTCGACGGGGGAGACGTCGGAGAAGTCGCGGCCCATGGCGAGGACGATGTGGTCGTTGGCGGCGAGGATGTCGTTGGTGGGATCGAAGCCGATCCAGCCGAGTTCGTCGCCGCACCACACTGCCGCCCAGGCGTGGGTGGCGTCGGCGCCTTGCAGGCGCTCCTGGCCGGGCGGCGGATAGGTGCGCAAGTAACCGCTGACATAGGCGGCCGGCAGGCCGAGGCCCCGCAGGCCGGCGATCATCACATGAGCGAAGTCCTGGCAGACGCCGTGGCGCTTGTCGAACACTTCGGTGAGCGGCGTCGAAATCACCGTCGCCTTGGCGTCGTATTTGAAATCGCGATGGATGCGCCGCATCAGCTCGGCGCTGCCGGCGACGATGCCGCGGCCGGGACCGAAGCTCTGCGCCGCGTAGCGGGTGACGGAGGCGAGGATCGGCGTCAGCGGGCTCTGAAACACGTAGTTGATCGGCGAACGCGCATCGAGCCGCGGCACTTGCAGCGCCGCATCGCGAATGGCGTCCCACGGCGCGCTGGCGCTGTCGCGCGCCGGCGGCGTGCGGTCGACCTCGACGCGCGAGCGGCTGTCGATGCGCAGCAGCTTGTGCGGCGCCTCGATGACGATGCTTTCAGTCAGCGTGCCGAAGAAGTCGGTGCGCTGCAACCGGCTGGCCGGACGCGGCTTGATGTCGACGCTGTGCGAGATCAACCGCTGGCCGGGCTCGCTGAGCGGCCGCAGCCGCAGCGAGCAGCGCGCGAAACTCACCTGGCTGCCGTAGCTGTAGGTCGTGACGTGGCGAATATCGTAGATCAAGCCAGCCCCGTCAGCTTTTCCGGCCGCGTCGCGCTGGCTCCATGCGGGAAGTAGTGCGAGCCGATGGCGTCGGCCAGCGTCAGCAGATCCTGCTCCAGCGCGAACAGCGCGCGGGTGTCGAGCGCGGCCGCCTCGTCCGTCGTCAGCCTGGCCTGCAGCGCCACCGCCAGTCGCTGTGGTCGCTCGATCAGGCCGCCTTCGCGAAGCTGCGGCAGGCTGGCGATGTGCTCGACGAGCTCCGCGACCTGGAACGCCACCGAACGCGGATTGTAGGGATCGAGCACCGCGAGGTCCCGCACCGGCGCCAACAGCGGCGCCACCAGATAGCGCGACCGATAGGTGATCTGGCTGTCGACCAGCGTCAGCAGCACGTCGAGGTCTTCGACGCTCGCCTCGTCGAAGGCGAATTGCCGGGTGAACCGCGCGGTGTTGATGGCGCGCTCGACGCGGCGGCCCATGCGCAGGAAGCGCCAGCCTGCGGCGCGATTCATGTTCTCCTGCGCCAGGCCCGAGAAGCTGGAGAGTTCCTGCAGCGCGACCTCGGCGGCGAGGATCACCGCTTCTTCGTCATCGACCGGCGTCGTCAGCTTGTCGGCCATAGCGCTGATCCACTGCCAGGCGTCCGGCGACAGCCGTTCACGCAGCGACGAGGCGTTGCGTTGCGCAGAGCGGATCAGCGACAGCGCCGAGCCGAACTCTTCGCCTTGCAGCGCATCGGCGGCGATTCTGGCCGTGCTCGACCGAGCACCGAGCGAGGTCGCGCCCCAAGTCGTCAGCAGGCGCTGAATACGTTCGATGGCGTGATGGAGCGGACCCTTGCCGGGATCGCGCTGCGGTGCCGACAGTGCCCGAACTAATCGCAGCGTCGCTTCGGCACGCTCCAAGTAACGGCCGAGCCAGAACAGATTGTCGGCGGCGCGGCTCGGCAGCACGCCGGTGATGCGGCGGATGCGGACGCTTTCGGTCGCCGGCAGCAGCGACGCCGCCGACACCGCGTGATCGGCCACCACCCAGACGTCGGCGGCGCGGGCGCCCTCGCCCATCGACACCGCGCGCGAGTCGAGCCGATCGGCGATGCGACAGAAGCCGCCCGGCATGATGCTCCAGCCGTGCTCGGTGGCAGCGGCGAACACGCGCAGCACGAACGGCCGCGGCGCCAGCTTGCCGTCGTCCCACACCGGTGTGGTCGAGAGCCGCACCTGCTCCTGCGCCACGTAGTCGAGTCCGCGCGACGCGATGGCGTCGCGTAAGTGATCGCGGACCACCGGCGGCAATTCGGCCGGCAGCACCGGGCCGTGATGCGAGAAACCGGGCACGCCGCCGCCATACGCGCCCTCGATGACGAAATCGTCGAGCCGCGACAGCACTTCCTCGCGCGCCGAGGCCTGGCCGCACCACCAGGTGGCAATGTGCGGCATCTTGAGATCTTCGCCGAGCAGGCGACGCGCCAGCGACGGCAGGAAGCCGAGCAGTGCGCGCGACTCGATGACGCCCGAGCCCGGCATGTTGGCGACGACCACGCCGCCCTTGCGCAGCACGTCGATGAGGCCGGCGACGCCGAGCTGCGACGAGGCGTCGAGCTCCAAGGGATCGAGCGAGTTGGAATCGACGCGTCGCAGCAGCACGTCGATGCGCTTGAGGCCGGCGACGGTGCGGATGTGCAGCCGATCGCCCGACACCGCGAGGTCGTCGCCTTCGACGAGCAGGAAGCCGAGATAGCGGGCGAGCGTCGAGTGCTCGAAATAGGTTTCGCTGAACGCGCCGGGCGTCAGCAAGCCGATGCGCGGCTCGTCGCGATCGGCGCTGGCGCGCAGGCTGTCGCGAAACGCCTCGAAGAACGGCGCGACGCGCTCGACATTCATCGATTTGTAGAGATCGGTGAAGGCGCGCGACAGCACCAGGCGATTTTCCAGCGCGTACCCGGCGCCCGACGGCGCCTGGGTGCGATCGCCCAGCACCCACCAGCGGCCATCGGGGCCACGGCCGATATCGGCGGCGTAGAGATGCAGATAGCGGCCGTGCGGCGGCTTGATGCCGGAAACCGCGCGCAGATAATCGGCGCTGCCGGCGATGGCGGCGGCGGGCAATGCGCCGTCGGCGATCAGCCGGCCGTCGCCGTAGATATCGTGCAGCACGCGCTCGAGCAGGGTGGCGCGCTGGGCGATGGCGTCGGCGATCTGCTGCCACTCTGTCTCGCCGATCAAGAGCGGCACGTGGCTGAGCTGCCAGGCGCGTTCGGCGGTCTCGCCGGGCGCCCTGTAGGTGACGCCGGCATCGCGCAAATGCCGGTCGGCGGCGGCGAAGCGGCGCTCGATCTCGTCTGCTGGCAGGCCGGCGAAGGCTTCGAAATAGCGGCTCCACACCGGGCGCGGCGCGCCGTCCTCGCCGATGAACTCGTCGGGGATGCCGGGCAGGCGTGCGTAACCGCCCGCCCATTGCGCCAGCTTGCGCTCGCGCGGACGCATGCGTTTTGACGGGCCCTGCTGCGCCATCTCGCCCCCTTCTGCCGCCTCAATCAATGCAGCAGCGGCGTCCGCAAGTCGAGGGTCAGGGGGAATTCAAGTGTGCGTTGTTCGGCCGGTGGGTCGATCTTGCCGGGGGTGTGCCCATGATCCTGGAAGCGCGCCAGCCGCCGCGCCTCCGCTTCATAGGAGTTGACCGGCTTGGTCTCGTAGGACCGCCCGCCCGGATGGGCCACATGATAGACGCAGCCGCCGAGCGAGCGGCCGTTCCAAGAGTCAACGATGTCGAACACCAGCGGCGAATGCACGGGAATGGTCGGATGCAGGCCCGACGCCGGCTGCCATGCCTTGAACCGCACCGCCGCCACCGCCTCGCCCGAGCGCGCCGTCGGCGTCATCGGCAGGCGGCGGCCATTGCAGGTGATGATGTGTCGCCCCTCGACGAAGCCTTCGGCCTTGAGCTGCAGCCGCTCCACCGACGAGTCGACATAGCGCACGGTGCCGCCGGCCGAGCCCTCCTCGCCGAGCACATGCCACGGCTCCAGCGCCTGGCGCACTTCCAGCGTGACGCCGCCGTGATGCACGCTGCCGAACACCGGAAAACGGAATTCGAGCTGGGCGGTGAACCACTCCGGCTCGAACGCGTAGCCGGCGCGGCCGAGTTCGCCGAGCACGTCGCGGAAATCCTCCCACAGGAAATGCGGCAGCATGAAGCGATCGTGCAGCGTCGTGCCCCAGCGCACGAATTTGCCGTCCAGGGGCTCGCGCCACAGCATCGCGATCAGCGCACGGATCAGCAGCTGCTGCGCCAGCGACATCCGCGGATCTGGCGGCATCTCGAGCGCGCGGAATTCGACGAGGCCGAGCCGGCCCGTCGAACTATCCGGCGAGTACATCTTGTCGATGCAGATCTCGGCGCGGTGCGTATTGCCGGTGATATCGACCAGGATGTGGCGGAACAAGCGGTCGGCGAGCCACAGCGGCGCCTTGACGCCGGGCGGCGGCACGTGCGCCAGCGCGATCTCCAGCTCGTACAGCGAGTCGTGGCGCGCTTCATCGATACGCGGGGCCTGGCTGGTCGGGCCGATGAACATGCCGGAGAACAAATAGGACAGCGACGGATGGCGCTGCCAGAACAGCACCAGGGACTTGAGTAGATCGGGTCGGCGCAGGAACGGCGAATCCGCCGGCGTGGCGCCGCCGATCACGACGTGATTGCCGCCGCCGGTGCCGGTGTGGCGGCCGTCGATCAGGAAGCGATTAGCGCCGAGCCGGACCTGGGCTGCGTCTTCGTAGAGGCCGAAGGTCGTCGCCACCGCCTCGCGCCAGCTCGCCGCCGGCTGAATGTTGACTTCGATCACGCCGGGATCGGGCGTCACCTTGATGACCTCGATGCGCGGATCGTAAGGCGGCGGATAGCCCTCGATGTGAACCTGGATCTGCATCTCCTGCGCGGTCGCCTCGACTGCGCTGACGAGTTCGAGATAGTCCTCGATGGTCTCGGTCGGCGGCATGAAGGCGCACATCACGCCTTCGCGGATCTCGATCGACATCGCGGTGCGGACGCCGCCTTTGCGCAGCTTCTGTTCCTCGACATTCTGGTTCGCTGCACCCGAAGCCGACGGCGCCTGCTCGAACACCGACATTTGCTCCGCCGCGGGCGGCGGCGTGTAGGACGGCGGCGCGTAGCTCGGCAGCGGGCCGCGCGGATCGAGCGGATCGCGCTCGACGATGTAGGGATAGTCCTCCTCGGGAATATGCGGCAGCGAGGCGATCGGCAACCGCAGCCCCATCGGCGAGTCGCCGGGGATCAGGAACAACTTGCCGCGGCGCAGCTCCAGCGCTCGCTGCGCCAACGCTTCTTGGCGGCCTGAGCCGCTTCCGCCTGCCAGGCCTGGATCGGCAGCACGAAGCCTCGCGGCGTATTCAGACCGAGATCGAACACCCGCGCCATCCGCGCGCGCTCTTCCGGATCGGCGAGCCTTGAGTCCGACGGATCGACATTGGGCGGCAGGCTGGCTTCCTTCTGCAGCCAATGGTTCGGATCTTCGAACGCCGGCAGGACGTACTCGGTATCGATCCCGAGGCGCTGCGCCGTGCCGATCGCAAACTGCTCGGCCTCCTCGACCTTGGCGGGTCGCTGCCCGACCACCGGCGCGATCAGGTCCGGGTTGTTCCAGATCGGCTGGCCGTCCTTGCGCCAGTACAGGCCGAAGGCCCAGCGCGGCAGGCTTTCGCCCGGGTACCATTTGCCCTGGCCGAAATGCAGCAAGCCACCGGGCGCGAAGCGCGTGCGCAGCTTGCGGATCAGATCGTCGGCCAGCATCCGCTTGGCGCCGCCGACGGCCGCGACGTTCCACTCCGGCGACTCCATGTCGTCGATCGACACGAAGGTCGGCTCGCCGCCCATCGTCAGCCGCACGTCATTCGCGACGAGATCGGCGTCGACCTTGTCGCCGAGCGCATCGAGCCGGGCCCAGGATTCGTCGGAGAACGGCCGGGTGATGCGCGGCGCCTCGCGGATGCGCTCGACCTTCATCTCGAAGTTGAAGTCGACATTGGCGAAGCCGACGACGCCGGAGATCGGCGCCGCCGTGCGATAATGCGGCGTGGCCGCGACCGGGATGTGGCCCTCGCCGGCGAGCAGGCCGCTCGTGACGTCGAAGCCGACCCAGCCGGCGCCGGGCAGATAGACTTCGGCCCAGGCGTGCAGATCGGTGAAGTCGCTGGTCGCGCCCTTGGGGCCGTCGAGGGACTGAATGTCGGGACGGAGCTGGATCAAGTAACCGGAGACGAAGCGCGCCGCGAGGCCGAGATGGCGCAGCGTCTGGATCAGCAGCCACGCCGAGTCGCGGCACGAGCCACTGCCGTTCGCCAGCGTCTCTTCCGGCGTCTGCACGCCGGGCTCCATGCGGATGATGTAGTTGACGCGCTCGCGCAGCTTGGCGTTGAGATCGACCAGAAAGTTGACGGTGCTCTCGGCCTCGCGCGGGATCGACGCCAGATACTCCTTGAACAGCGGCCCGGGCTCGATCGTCGCCAGATACGGCGCCAGCTCGTGCTGCAGATCGTTACTATAGGCGAACGGGAAACTTTCGGCGTAGCTCTCGACGAAGAAGTCGAACGGATTGATCACCGTCATCGCCGCGGTGAAATCGACCTCGATCTTGAGTTCCTCGGCCTTCTCCGGAAACACGAACCGCGCCAACCAATTGCCCTGCGGGTCCTGCTGCCAGTTGATGAAGTGGTTCGCCGGCGTGACCTTGAGCGAATACGACAGGATCGGCGTGCGGGTGTGCGGCGCCGGGCGCAGCCGGATGGTCTGGGGGCCGATGTCGACCGGGCGGTCGTATTTATAATGCGTGACGTGATGTAGGGCGACGAAGATCGACACGAGGCAGCTCCAGCATTCATTTTGAGCAGAACACCGGAACCCAGGGCGATCAAGTGCGAACAAAGGGCAAGGGGTGATTAAGGAAGGGGCGAAGCCTCAAGCACCGCGTCACCGCCCGCGAAAGCGGGTAAGATCGGGGTCGCCCGCTCTCGGACTTGGGTGGACACGGTGGCCCGCAACGCCCAATGCCGTCATCGCCCGCGCAGGCGGGCGACCCAGTATTCCAGAGAGTCCTTGTTGCGTCCGAGCGTCATCGCCGAACATCGGCGCTCTGGGATACTGGGTCCTCCGCATCCGCGAAGGATGACGGCTGTGCGGGCTGGCGCGCCGTGCAATCTATCATGCCAGCATGGCGCACCTACATCGTCGCGCCCTGCACCCAGGGTGCGAACTCCGCGGCGCCGAAGTCGAAGCTTTCGCTCTTGGTCGGCTGGCCGGACGCCGTCTTCAGCATCAGCTCGAAGATGCGCTCGCCGCATTGCTCGACGGTTTCGCTGCCGTCGAGGATGGTGCCGCAATTGATGTCCATGTCGTCTTCCATCCGGGTGAACATCGGCGTGTTGGTGGCGAGCTTGATCGACGGCGCCGGCTTGCAGCCGAACACGCTGCCGCGGCCGGTGGTGAAGCAGACCAGATTAGCACCGCCGGCGACCTGCCCGGTGGCAGCGACCGGATCGTAGCCGGGCGTGTCCATGAACACGAAGCCTTTGCGGGTGATCGCTTCGGCGTAGTTGAGCACGTCGACCAAATTGGTCGAGCCGGCCTTGGCCATCGCGCCGAGCGACTTTTCCAGGATGGTGGTGAGGCCGCCCGCCTTGTTGCCGGGCGACGGGTTGGCGTTCATCTCGGCGCCTTCTCGCGCCGTGTAGTCTTCCCACCAGCGCATCAGCCCGACGAGCTTCTCGCCGACCTCGCGCGACACCGCGCGGCGGGTCAGCAGATGCTCGGCGCCATAGGTCTCGGGCGTCTCCGACAGCACGACGGTGCCGCCATGGCTAACCAACAAGTCACTTGCGGCCCCGAGCGCCGGATTGGCCGAGATGCCGGAGTAACCGTCCGAGCCGCCGCATTGCAGGGCGACGGTGAGTTCGCTCGCCGCCACCTTCTCGCGCTTCACGTTGTTGGCGTCGGCCAGGGCTTCACGCACGAAGGCGACGCCGGCCTCGACGCTCTTGCGGGTGCCGCCGAGCTGCTGGATCTCGAGTTCGCGGAGGCGCCCGGCGAGCTTCTGCTCGGCCATCAGTCCGCCGATCTGGTTGATTTCGCACCCCAGCCCGAGCACCACCACCGCCGCGAAATTGGCATGGCGCGCGTAGCCGCCGAGCGTGCGGCGCAGAATGGTTAGCGGCTCGTCCTGCGTCATGCCGCAGCCGGTCTTGTGGGTCAGCGCGACGACGCCGTCAACATTGGGGAAGTCGGCGAGCGGATCGTGGCCCGAGAACGGATTGCGCTTGAACACATCGGCGACCATCGAGGCGACATGGGCGCTGCAATTCACGCTGGTGAGGATGCCGATGTAGTTGCGGGTGGCGACGCGGCCGTCGCTGCGGACGATGCCGTCGAAGCTGGCGGGCGTGTCGACGAAGGCCGTCGGCCTGGCATCGACCCCATAAGCGTAGTCGCGTGAGAAATCGCCCATGCCGCAATTCTGCGTATGCACCCACTGCCCGGGTGCGATCGGCTGGGTAGCGAAGCCGATAATCTGGCCGTAGCGCCGGATCGGCTCGCCCTGCACGATGGAGCGGATCGCGACCTTGTGGCCGGCGGGAATGCGGTCGCTGGTCGTAACCCCGGGCGCGACCTCCACTCCGGGCAGCAAAGTCGTCCGCGCAATCAGCACTGCGTCGTCGGGATGCAGGCGGATGGTGGGGGATGGGGGCATACGGTTGCTCCTTGAACTTTTTCTCGTTCGTCATTCCGGGATGCGCCCTCTTGGGCGCAGGCCCGGAATCCATACTCCCGGCGGTGGTTATGGATTCCGGGCTCGCGCTTCGCGCGCCCCGGAATGACGAGGGCTCTTTACGCCTTGCCGCCCGAATTCTTCCGCGTCTCGCCGACCCACTGCTTCGCGGCGGTTGCCATGATGCCGCTGTCGCTGTTCAGCGTCACCAGCTTGAAGCCGAGGCCGATGTTGCGCGCCGCGCCTTCGGGGCCGGAACAGTGAATGCCCGGATAGATGCCGCGCTTGTCGCATTCCTTGAGCAGTTTGTCGTAGATCTTCAGGATCTCCGGCTCATCGCGGTCGAGCTTGGGCACGAGGCCGTAGGAGAAGCCGAGATCGCTCGGCCCGACATAGACGCCGGCAATGCCTTCGACGTCGAGGATGGCTTCCATGTTCTCGACCGCGGTGCGGGTCTCGATCATCGGGATGCACAGCGTTTCGTCGTTGCCCGTCGTCTGATACGCGCCGGCCGTGCCGTACAGGCCGGCGCGGATCGGGCCATTGCTGCGCGTGCCGCGCGGCGGGTACTTGCAATACTGGACGAAATTCTCGGCTTCTTCCCTGGTGTTGATCATCGGACAGATCACGCCGTAAGCGCCGCCGTCCAGCACCTTGCCGATGATGCCCGGCTCGTTCCACGGCACCCGCACCATCGGCGTCACCGGATGCGCCTGCATCGCCTGGAAGCAGGCGACCATCGACTGATAGTCCTGCACGCCGTGCTGGATATCGACGGTGACGCTGTCGAATCCGCACTGCGCCATCACCTCGGCCGAATACCCCGACGGGATCGCCAGCCAGCCGTTGAGCACCGCCTTGCCGGAGGCCCAGAGTTGTTTGACTTTGTTTGCCATTGTTAGTTCCTCGAGACTTTTTCAATTGGTCGATGTTCTTGGTTTTCTGCGTCATCGCCGGGCTTGACCCGGCGATCCATCTTGCGAAGAAGGATGGATGCGCGGGTCAAGCCCGCGCATGACGGACGAATGTGGAGTAAGCGCCTCACGCCGTCGCCGCCTGGATGGCCTGCTCGGACACGCCGACCTCGCGCGCGGTGGCTACGATGGCGGCCCAGGTGTCGTCGGGGAGCGGGACGCCGTTGGCGACGCGCTCGGCGCGCGTCGCGGTCTCGGGATCGCCGGGGATCAGCACCTGATCGACGCCGGCGACGGTCTTCGAGCTTTTGAAGAAGTCGATGTAGCGCGTCACCTCGGCATCGAAGACGTGCGCCGGATCGATGCGCTGCGGATCGACATAGATCGAGAACATGCCGTTGGCGAACGGCCGGTTCGGACCAGTCGCGCCGTTGCCGGTGAGCGCGCCGCCGAGTAGTTCGCAGATCAGCGCCAGGCCCGAGCCTTTGTGCTCGCCGAAAGCGCGGATCGCGCCCTTGCCGTTGGCGTGATTGATCGGACCATCTTTTTCGTGCGGGCCGTAGAGCGTCGCCGGGTCCTCGCTGAGGGAGCCGTCGGGATTGATCAGCGCGCCCTTCGGCAGCTTCTTGCCGCCGCGCGCGGCGACCAGCACCTTGCCTTCGGCGACGATCGAAGTCGCGAGATCGAGCACCACCGGCGCCGCGCCGGGGCGCGGGATGCCGACACAATAAGGCGCCGTCGACAGCCGGCGCTCGGTGCCGCCGAACGGCGCGACCAGAATGGAGCCGGCGGCGGTGACGAAATGGATCGACACCAGCCCTTCGGCGGCCGCCATCTCGGCCCAATCGCCGATGCGGCCGATATGGCCGGCGTTCTTCAGCGCGATTGCAGACAGGCCCTGCGCCTTGCACTTGTCGATGCCGAGCCGGACGGCTTGCGGCCCGACGGTCTGGCCGTAGCCGAACTTGCCGTCGACCACCGCCAGCGACGGCAGATCGACCGGCACGTCCACGGTCTGATCGGGATGCACGGCGCCGGCGTTGCGCCAGCGGATATACACAGGCACGCGGATGACGCCGTGGCTGTCGTGGCCGGTGAGATTGGCAGTGGTGAGATAGCTGCCGATGCGCCGCGCTTCGTCTTTCGACGAGCCGGCGCGCTCGAACACCTGGGCGACGAAGTCGATGAGTTTGTCGGCCTTCAGCGTCACCATGAAGTCGCCCTTCCCCGCCCGCGGGGCCGGCTCGGCTGATCGCTCATCGTCTCCTCCCATCGCGGCCCGGCGCATCGCCTGCGGCCGTCATTTGCGCCGGCGAGTTGACCCAGAATCGGCGTCGCTGTCCACCGCGCCCGCAGCATGGCGCACCGGCATCGCCGACAGGCTGTCGTCGAGGGCGCGCAGCAGATCCTGCAACTCACCGAGCTGCGTCCCGCCGTAGCGGCGCGCAATCTCCGCGTAGATCGCCTCGGAAGACGGGCCGACGGTTTCGATCAGCTTCAGCCCCTTCGGCGTGATCGACACCATGCTGCGACGCTGATCCTCACGCGCCGTCTTGCGCGCCAGCAGCTTACGGCTTTCGAGATCGCGCAGGATACGCGACAGGCTGGGGCCGAGCAGAAACGCGTCGTGCGCCAGCTCCGTGACTTCGATGTCATCGACAGCGCTGAGCGCGCGCAGAATGCGCCATTGCTGCTCGCTAAGGCCGTGCGCGCGCAGCAGCGGCCGGAAATGCCGCATCACGGCTTCGCGGCCGCGCAGCAGCAGCATCGGCAGCGAGCGCGAGAACTCTCGAATGGGCGCGTCTTTATTCTTTGCCTCTTCGTCGTCATTGCGAGGCGCATCGCGCCGAAGCAATCCAGCTTCGGAACGGGCGGCTGGACTGCTTCGCTTCGCTCGCAATGACGGCGGGGTGGATTTTTGCATCGCAACAACAATGTTTGGGTTTGAGCCCGATCATTTAACATGTTAATCAGTTTGCGCGCGAGCGTTTTTGTCGGCGCCGGCGCAGGGACGGAAATCAAGGCGGAAGCCACGCATGGCGTTGTTGAGCAACGAAATTCGCGCCGCGGCCGAACGGCTGCACCAGGCCGAAAAGACCAAGGTGCAGATTCGTCAGCTGTCGCTCGATCATCCGGCGATCACGATTCCCGACGCCTACGCGATCCAGAGCGCGTGGATCGATCTGAAAATCGCCGAGGGCCGGCGCGTGCGCGGTCACAAGATCGGCCTGACGTCGAAGGCGATGCAGAGCCAGCTCAATATCGACGAGCCGGACTCCGGCGTGCTGCTCGACGACATGTTCTTCAATGACGGCGGCGTGGTGCCGACCGATCGCTTCATCGCGACGCGGATCGAGGCCGAGCTGGCGTTCGTCATTAAGCATCGCCTCGCCGGTCCCGACTGCACGATTTTCGATGTCCTCAACGCCACCGACTTCGTCGTGCCGGCGCTGGAGATCCTCGATACGCGCGTGCAACGCGTCGATCCGGAGACGAAGGCGACGCGCAAGATCTTCGATACCATCGCCGACAATGCGGCGAATGCCGGCATCGTGGTCGGCGGCCGGCCGATTCGACCGCTTGATACCGACCTGCGCTGGATCGGCGCGCTGACTTACAAGAACGGCCAGCTCGAAGAAACCGGCCTCGCGGCCGGCGTGCTCAATCATCCGGCCACCGCGGTAGCGTGGCTCGCGAACAAGATTGCACCGCAGGGGCTGGCGCTGGAGCCGGGCCAGGTGGTGCTGGCCGGATCGTTCATCCGCGCCATCGAATGCCGCAAGGGCGACACCATCCAGGCCGACTATGGCGCCTATGGCAGCGTCAGCTGTTACTTCGGATGATGAACTGAGCGAGGCAACGATGCCGCATTTCACCATCGAATACTCCGCCAATCTCGACGATCGCGTCGACATGCGCGCTGTGGTCGAACTCGTCCGCACCTCGGCGCTCGAAACCGATATCTTCCCGATCGGCGGCATTCGCGTGCGCGCCATCCGCTGCGACACCTACGCGATCGCCGACGGCCGCGACGGCTTCGCCTTCATGGCGATGCTGCTGCGCATCGGCGAAGGCCGCGACCTCGCCGCGCGCAAGAAGGCCGGCCAGCACGTCTTCGACAAGCTGTCCCACTATCTCGACCCGCTGTTCGCCGACGAAGGTTTCGCGCTGTCGTTCGACATGATGATCAACGACAAGGAAACTTCGTGGAAGCGCAACTCCATCCACGATCTCTTGATTGCCGAGGCCCGACATGGCTGATGCCGCCACACTTTCCCCGAAGACGAGTTCGGCCTTCCAGGCCAATCTCGACCGCGCCGCGCCGCTGCTGAAGCGGCTTCGCGCCGACGGCATCGGCCATCTGATCAATGGCGAGATCGTGCCGTCGTTGTCCGGCGAGACGTTCGAGACGTCGTCGCCGATCGACAATACGGTGCTGGCGCAGGTCGCGCGCGGCACGGCTGCTGATATCGACCGCGCTTCAAAGGCTGCAAAGGATGCGTTTCCGGCGTGGCGCGACATGGCGCCGGCCAAGCGCCGAAAGATTCTGAACAAGATCGCCGACGCGATCGAAGCGCGCGCCGACGACATCGCCGTGCTGGAATGCATCGACACCGGTCAGGCGCATCGCTTCATGGCCAAGGCGGCGGTCCGCGCCGCCGAAAATTTCCGCTTCTTCGCCGACAAATGCGCCGAAGCGCGTGACGGGCTGAATACGCCGAGCGACGAGCACTGGAACGTCTCGACCCGTGTGCCGATCGGCCCTGTCGGCGTGATCACGCCGTGGAACACGCCGTTCATGCTGTCGACCTGGAAGATCGCGCCCGCGCTCGCGGCCGGCTGCACGGTCGTGCACAAGCCGGCCGAGTGGTCGCCGGTGACGGCCGACATGCTGACGCGGATCTGCAAGGACGCCGGGCTGCCCAACGGCGTGCTCAACACCGTGCACGGCTTCGGCGAAGAGGCCGGCAAGGCGCTGACCGAGCATCCGGCCATCAAGGCGATCGCCTTCGTCGGCGAGACCGCCACCGGCGCCGCCATCATGGCGCAGGGCGCCCCGACGCTGAAGCGCGTGCACTTCGAACTCGGCGGCAAGAACCCGGTGATCGTGTTCGACGATGCCGATCTCGACCGCGCGCTCGACGCCGTGGTGTTCATGATCTACTCGCTG
>NZ_BADD01000350.1 GCF_000333455.1 Rhodopseudomonas sp. B29 | reverse complement strand
GGCAGGCCGTTTCGCACCCGCGAGGCGGCGGCACATATTCACCAGGCGGTATAATCATGGCGCAGGTCGATCACTCCCGAATGGCAAACGCAATCCGGGCCCTGGCAATGGACGCCGTCGAGAAGGCCAAATCCGGCCATCCCGGCCTGCCGATGGGCGCCGCCGATGTCGCCGCGGTGCTGTGGTCGCAATTTCTCAAATTCGACGCCGCCGACCCGCATTGGCCGGATCGCGACCGCTTCATCCTCTCCGCCGGCCACGGTTCGATGCTGCTCTATGCATTGCTGTATCTGACCGGCAACGAAGAGATGACGCTCGACCAGATCAAGAACTTCCGCCAGCTCGACAGCAAGACGCCGGGCCACCCGGAAAACTGCATCACTTCGTCGGTCGAAACCACCACCGGTCCGCTCGGTCAGGGCGTGGCGTCATCAGTCGGCACCGCGTTGGCGGAGCGGCTGCTCGCCGCCGAGTTCGGCGAGATCGTCGATCACTACACCTACGTGCTGTGCTCGGACGGCGACCTGATGGAAGGCGTCAGCCACGAGGCACTGGCGCTGGCGGGCCACCTCAAGCTCAACAAGCTGATTTTCCTCTACGACGACAACGGCATCTCGATCGACGGCCCGCTGACGCTGACCGACAATGTCGACCAGGTCGCGCGCTTCAAGGCGCACGGCTGGAATGCCTTCCACATCGACGGCCACGACCCCAAGGCCATCGCCGATGCGATCCGCAAGGCGCAGGCCTCCGACCGTCCGACCATGATCGCCTGCAAAACGACGATTGGTTTCGGCGCGCCCAAGAAGGCCGGCACTTCCAAGGCGCATGGCGAGCCGCTCGGCGCCGAGGAACTCGCCGGCGCCAAGAAGGCGCTGGGCTGGGACTACGGCCCGTTCGAAATTCCGGACGACGTGCTGACCGCGTGGCGCAATGTCGGCAAGCAGGGCGCCTCGGCACGCGCCGATTGGCGGAGCCGCTTCGAGGCGCTGCCGGCCGACAAGCGCGGCGAATTCCAGCGCCGGGTGATCGACCGCAAGCGCCCGGCCGCGCTCGACGAGGCCATCCGCAAGCTGAAGAATCAGCTCGTCACCGAGCCCCAGACCATCGCCACCCGCAAGGCCAGCGAACTCGCGCTGGAAGCGCTGTCGCCGGTAGTACCGGAGCTGCTGCTCGGCTCCGCCGACCTGACGCCGTCCAACAACACGCGCGTCAAGCAGGCCAAGGACGTCACGCCGGACGACTTCTCCGGCCGCTACATCCACTACGGCATTCGCGAAATGGGCATGGCGGCGGCGATGAACGGGATCGCCATGCACGGCGGCTTCGCGCCGGCCGGCGGCACCTTCCTGTGCTTCACCGACTACGCGCGCCCGTCGATGCGCGTGGCGGCGCTGTCGCATGTGCCCGTGGTCTACATCATGACACACGACTCGATCGGCCTCGGCGAAGACGGCCCGACGCATCAGCCGGTCGAACATCTGGCGGCGCTGCGCGCGATGCCCAACATGCGGGTGTTCCGGCCCGCCGACGCGGTCGAGACCGCCGAATGCTGGCAGCTGGCGCTGGAGCGGACCGATGGTCCGACCGTGCTGGCGCTGTCGCGGCAGAATCTGCAGCCGGTCCGCACCGCCACGTCGGATGCCAACCTGTGTGCCACCGGCGGTTACGAACTGGTGCCAGCCGAAGGCAAGGCCGAAGTGACGATCTTTGCCACCGGCTCGGAAGTCGAGATCGCCGTCGCGGCGCAGAAACTGCTGACGGTACAAAACGTCGCAGCCCGCGTCGTCTCGGTGCCGTCACTCGAACTGCTGCTGCAGCAGGACGACGCAACCCGCGCCCGGATCATCGGCGATACGCCGGTCCGGGTCGCGGTCGAGGCCGCGGTGCGTTGGGGCTGGGATGCGGTGATTGGCCATGAAGGCGGTTTCGTCGGCATGAAGAGCTTCGGTGCCAGCGCTCCGGCCAAGGACCTGTACAAGCACTTCGGCATCACCGCCGAGGCCGTCGTCGAAGCCGCGCGGCAGCGGCTCGGCCGCTAACTGTCATGGCACATCCGCCTAGGAGCGGATTGCAACCTCTGTGCATTCAGGGCATGAAATCGCCCAAGTCCCGGGCATGCCCGGCACAAACAAGTGACAATCATTAGCCGAGGAGAATGTGGATGGCAGTTCGGGTCGCGATCAATGGGTTTGGGCGCATCGGCCGTAACGTGTTGCGGGCGATTTACGAATCCGGCCGCAAGGACATCGAAGTGGTCGCTATCAACGACCTCGGCCCGGTCGAGACCAATGCCCATCTGCTGCGCTTCGACTCCGTCCACGGCCGCTTTCCGCACGAAGTGAAGGTCGACGGCGACACGATCGACGCCGGCCGCGGCAAGATCAAGGTGACGGCCATCAAGGATCCGTCGGCACTGCCCTACAAGGATCTCGGCGTCGACATCGCGCTGGAATGCACCGGCATCTTCACCGCGCGCGACAAGGCCGCCGCGCTGCTGACCGCCGGCGCCAAGCGCGTGCTCGTCTCGGCCCCGTCGGATGGCGCGGATGCGACCATCGTCTATGGCGTCAACCACGAGACGCTGACCAAGGACCACATGGTGGTGTCGAACGGTTCGTGCACCACGAACTGCCTGGCCCCGGTCGCCAAGGTGCTGAACGACACCGTCGGCATCGAAACCGGCTTCATGACCACGATCCACGCCTACACCGGTGACCAGCCGACGCTCGACACGATGCACAAGGATCTCTACCGCGGCCGCGCTGCGGCGATGTCGATGATCCCGACCTCGACCGGCGCCGCCAAGGCGATCGGCCTGGTGCTGCCGGAGCTGAAGGGCAAGCTCGACGGCGTCGCGATCCGCGTGCCGACCCCGAACGTCTCGGTGGTCGATCTCAAGATCGTCGCCAAGAAGGCCACCACCAAGGAAGAGATCAACGAGGCGATGAAGCGCGCTGCCGATCAGCAGCTCAAGGGCATCCTCGGCTACACCAACGCGCCGAACGTCTCGATCGACTTCAACCACGATCCGCACTCGTCCACCTTCCACATGGACCAGACCAAGGTGCAGAACGGCACCTTGGTGCGCGTGATGTCGTGGTACGACAACGAGTGGGGCTTCTCCAACCGCATGGGCGACACCGCCGTGGCGATGGGCAAGCTGATCTAACCAACTAACTACGCGTTGCCTGATGGTTTAGGACGCGGGTATCGCCCGTCCCTCACCATGAGGAGAATGACAGGGCGCGGGAAGCTTGCTTTCCGCGCCGCTTTCTTAAACCCCCTCATCCTGAGGAGCCGAGCGCAGCGAGGCGTCTCGAAGGATGGGCCCCACGCACAGGGTTCATCATGACCAAATCATTCCGCACTCTCGACGACGTCGATGTGAAGGGCAAACGCGTCCTGCTACGTGTCGATCTCAACGTGCCGATGGAAGCCGGCAAGGTGACCGACGCCACCCGGCTCGAGCGCGTAGCGCCGACCATCACCGAGATCGCCGGCAAGGGCGGCAAGGTGATCCTGCTGGCGCATTTCGGCCGGCCGAAGGGACGCGACGACAAGAATTCGCTGAAGCCGGTCGCCGCTGCGCTCGCCGAGGTGATCAAGAAGCCGGTGGCGTTTGCCGACGACTGCGTCGGCGAACCGGCCGCCAAGGCGATCGCCGCCATGAAGGACGGCGATATCCTGTGCCTGGAGAACACCCGCTTCCACCCGGAAGAAGAAAAGAACGATCCGGCGTTCGTCGCCAAGCTCGCCGAGCTCGGTGATATCTGGGTCAACGACGCTTTCTCGGCGGCGCACCGCGCCCATGCGACGACCGAGGGCCTCGGCCACAAGCTGCCGGCCTATGCGGGCCGCACGATGCAGGCCGAACTCGTCGCGCTGAATAAGGCGCTGGAGGCCCCGACCAAGCCGGTGATCGCGATCGTCGGCGGCGCCAAAGTGTCGAGCAAAATCGACCTGCTCGAAAACCTCGTTACCAAGGTGCAGGCGCTGGTGATCGGCGGCGGAATGGCCAACACCTTCCTGCATGCGCAGGGCGTCAAGGTCGGCAAGTCGCTGTGCGAGAAGGACCTGGCCCCAACCGCGCTACGCATCCTCGACAAGGCCGAGGCCGCCAACTGCGCCATCATCCTGCCGGTCGATGCCACCGTGGCGTATCACTTCGAGGCCAATGCGCCGTCGTTCGCCTACGGGCTCGATGCGATCCCGGCCGAGGCCATGATCCTCGACGTCGGTCCGCGCTCGATCGAGCGCATCCACGCCGCGATCGACGATGCCGCTACGCTGGTGTGGAACGGCCCGGTCGGCGCGTTTGAACTGACGCCGTTCGACAAGGGCACGGTGGAAGCCGCCAAGCATGCCGCCAAGCGCACCAAGGCCGGCAAGCTGATCTCGGTCGCCGGTGGCGGTGACACGGTGGCAGCGCTCAACCACGCCCACGTCGTCGACGACTTCACCTACATCTCCACCGCCGGCGGTGCCTTCCTCGAGTGGATGGAAGGCAAGCCGCTGCCGGGCGTCGAGGTGCTACGGGCGAAGTGATGCTAGGCGGCCGGCGCTTCGGCGCCGGCTTGCAGCTTGCCCGTCCGAGGCCTATGTTGCGTTACATGTAACGCTTCTTTCAGGAGGCTTCACATGGACAAGAAGGTCGACAAGCCGGCCACCGGCAAGCGCGGCATCGCTAAGGCCGAGCGTGCCGCCAAGCCGCGCAGCGCCAGCGCCGAGCGCGTCCGCCGCCACCGCGACAAGATGAAGGCGATGGGACTGAAGCCGGTTACGATCTGGGTTCCGGAAGACTACAACTCTCCGGAATATAAGGCTGAGATCAAGCGAGCTTGCCAGGCGATCAACGCTGATCCCGAGAGTGAAATCGTCCTTGAAGGCATGTTGGAACTGGCAGATTTCAGTGATGGAAAGCATGAGGCGCGGCGATCTGACCACGGTCGCGTTTCGGGAGATATGA
>NZ_BADD01000351.1 GCF_000333455.1 Rhodopseudomonas sp. B29 | reverse complement strand
GGCCATCCGGCCAAAGAGGCACCGTCGCTGCTCCTCCTGGTTGCGATCGGCGCGGCGACGCTGGCCGGCGCCGGTCATGTGGCGACGTTGTTTCTCGGCATCGAGATCGTCGGCCTCTCCTTGATTGCGCTGTTCGCATTCCGGCTGACGAAGCCGGGGCTGGAAGCGGCTTACAAATTCCTGGTGATGAGCGGGCTGGCGTCGTCGGCGCTGCTGCTCGGTGCGGCGCTGATCTACGCCGAGTCCGGCTCGCTCGATTTTGCGCATTGGCGCAGCGGCGGCGCGCTGGCGGCGCTCGGCACGGCGTTGTTACTTGCAGGCCTTGCCTTTAAATTTTCGCTGGTGCCGTTCCATATGTGGACGCCGGATGCGTTCGAAGCGTCGCCGGCGAGCGCGGCTGTGCTGGCCGGCGTGGTGTCGAAATCGGCGGTGGCGATCGTCGTGCTGCGCATCGCCGCCGCGCATCTGCCGGAACCGGTGTGGAGCTCGGGGCTCGCCGCGCTCGGCGCCGCCTCGGTGCTGCTCGGCAATCTACTGGCGCTGCGCCAGCCGCAATTGCCGCGCATGCTGGGCTACTCGACCATTGCGCATTCCGGCTACTTGGCGCTGATCATCGCCTCCGGCGCGCCGCAGGCGAGCGAGGCGGTGCTGTTCTATCTCGGCGCTTATGCGCCGGCGATGCTGGCAGCGCTGTGTGTCTCCGCCGCGCTCGGCCGCGCGCCGACGCTGCCCGACCTGCACGGGCTGTGGAAACGCCGGCCGCTGGAGACGAGCGCTCTGGCACTGGCGCTGTTCTCGCTCGCCGGCTTGCCGGCGGCGGGTGGCTTCATTGCCAAACTATATTTGTTGCGCGTGCTGATCGACGGCGGGCTGTGGACGCTAGTGGCGATCGTGGTCGCGGGCTCGTCGCTCGGCTTCTTCTACTACGCCCGCTTCATCAGTGCGCCGTTTTTGGGCGCTTCGCATGAAGATGCCGAGCCGATGCCGGTGCTCGATCGCGGGCTGCTGCTGCTGTGTATGGCGATGATCGTGGTGTTCGGGGTAGCACCACAGGTATTGATTGTATTAGTGACGCCAGCGCTTCCTTAACCTCGCCCCGCGCGCGGGGAGAGGTCGACGCGCATCGTCAGATGCGCGGCGGGTGAGGGGGCGCCTCTGCGAGGCCGTGACTCAGTGCTCGTGTCGCCCCTCACCCAAACCCTCTCCCCGCAAGGGCGGGGCGAGGGAGCACGCTGTCTGCATGGAGAGCCGTAGGGCGGGCAAAGGCGCGGAGCGCCGTGCCCACGCCCCCACGCGTGGAGAGATCCGCGTGGGCACGCTTCGCTTTGCCCACCCTACGAGATTTACTATGCCGCCTTCGCCAGGCGTCCCGCTGCCAGGCCGCGTTCCAGATCGGCGATGATGTCGTCGATGTGTTCGAGGCCGATCGAGAGGCGGACGTAGCCGTCGGAGACGCCGGTGGCGAGTTGCTCTTCGGTGGAGAGCTGGGAGTGCGTGGTCGAGGCGGGGTGGATCGCCAGGCTGCGGGCGTCGCCGATATTGGCGACGTGATACAGGAGTTCGAGCGCGTCGATGAACTTGCGGCCGGCCTCGCGGCCGCCGGCGAGTTCGAAGCCGACCAGGCCGCCGAATTTGCCCTTCAAGTACTTGTCGGCGCGTTCGCGGGCGACGCCGCTCTGCTGCGAGGGGTGAATCACCTTGATGACTTCCGGATGCTTGGCCAGGAAATCGGCGACCTTCTGGGCGTTCTGGACGTGACGCTCGATGCGTAGCGGCAGCGTTTCCAGGCCCTGGATGATCTGGAAGGCGTTGAACGGCGACAGCGCCGAGCCGAGGTCGCGCAGCAGCGTGGTGCGGGCCTTTATGATGTAGGCGACCGGGCCGATCGGCTTGACGGCTTCGACCCACACCGCGCCGTGATAGCTCGGGTCCGGCGTGTTCAGCGCCGGCTGACGCTGCGGAAACTGCTCCCACGGGAAGTTGCCGCCATCGACGATCAGGCCGCCGATCGAGGTGCCGTGGCCGCCGAGATACTTCGTCGCCGAATAGACGACGATCGCCGCGCCGTGCTCGAGCGGCTTGACCAGCAGCGGGGCTGCGGTGTTGTCGACGATCAGCGGGATGCCGCGCTTGCGGCCGATGGCGGCGACTTCCTCGATCGGAAACACCGCAAGCTTCGGGTTCGGCAGGGTCTCGGCATAGTAGGCGCGGGTGCGATCGTCGGTGGCGCGTTCAAACGCCTGCGGATCGGTCGGATCGACGAAACGGACTTCGATGCCCTGGTCCTTCAGCGTGTTGGCGAACAGATTCCAGGTGCCGCCATAGAGGTCAGTCGAGCTGACGATGTTGTCGCCGACCCGGGCGAGATTCTGGATCGAGAAGGCGGAGGCGGCCTGGCCCGACGCGACCGCGAGCGCAGCGACGCCGCCTTCGAGCGCAGCGACGCGCTGCTCGAGCACGTCGGTCGTCGGGTTGCCGAGGCGGGTGTAGATGTTGCCGAGCTCCTTCAGCGCGAACAGGTTGGCGGCGTGCTCGGTGTCTCGAAACTGATAGGACGTGGTCTGAAACAGCGGCACCGCGACCGAGCCGGTGGCAGGGTCGGCGCGCCAGCCGGCGTGCAACGCAAGGGTTTCGGGATGAAGCGATTTGGTCATGGCGGCGCTCTTCGATCGGTTGCGGGAATGCACCCAATGACGCCGCGCCCCCGCTTGGAAGTCAATGCGAAGAGAAAAATGATAACGTGAGGGTGCGGAAAATGGCTTCTCAAAGCCGGATCATTCTTGAATCCGAGATATTCGAGGAAAAATCATCTGCGTAGGGTGGGCAAAGGCGCGTAGCGCCGTGCCCACGCGTTTGTTGTGCTTGCGGCGCGTGCGCTTCGCTGCGCTCAGCACACCCTACGAATCCCGACTCCTCCCCCAAAACGAAAATGCCGGCCCGTGAGGGCCGGCACTTCGATCCAATCCGAACGCAGGAGGGGGATCAGGCGTCCAGATTGCGAAGACGGGCGCGGTTGCGCAGTTCGATTTGGCGTGCGCCGGAGAAGCCGAGGATGCCCTGGCTCTGCAGCTGCGACAGCGCGCGCGACACGGTTTCGAGGGTGAGGCCGAGATAATCGCCAATGTCACGGCGGCACATCGGCAGCGCCATCATGCCGGCGACGGCGAGGCGGCGGTCCATTTCGAGAAGGAAGTTGGCAACGCGTTCCATCGCGTTCTTGCGGCCGAGCAGAAGCATGTGATCTTCGGCGTGGCGCAGTTCGCCGGCGGTCATCGACCACAGGCTGCGGGCGATCACCACATCGGTCGCGGCGGCCTGTTCGAGGGTTTTGCGCTTGATCAGGCGGACGGTGGTGTCGACGATGGCTTCGGCGGTGAGGCGATGGGCCGGACCCGACTCGAGGCCGAACACGTCGCCGGGGAGATAGAAGGCGCCGATCTGGCGGCGGCCATCGGACAGCAGCTTGTAGCTGCGGACCGCACCGGAGACGACCTGGTAGACGTATTCGGACGGCTCGTCCTCGCCGTAGATCTCTTCTTCTTTCTTGTAGCTGAACTCGGAGACGATCAGCCCGGCGTGACCGGAGGTGGAGAAGAAGTGCTCGGCCGGCGAGCAGGTGGACGGATCGACCGGAGCCTTGAGGGTGGTGGCTTGGGTCCTGAGCGACTGGTTCAGCATCTTGGCCATCTCCTGGCGGGATTGGATGGCCGGATTTGTAGATGGTTACCGCATGACCTGGTATTTCGCCCCATATCTTAGGTTGGTTCCCCTAAGTAGGTTTACGGAGGTCGCGATCTGTCCCCGTGAAATAGGGGTTTAATATCAGGATGTTGGCTGTGCGGCCGAATCGGCGGGCGGGCTTAGACAGCAGCGTCCGAGTCCTGCAGGGCGCGGCGAATTTGGGAGATCAGGCTGTCTTCCAAATGCGGCTTGAGCACCACATGGCTGACTCCGGCCGCCGCGGCGCGGCTCGTGATGGTCTCGTCCGGATAGCCGGTGATGATCACGATCGGCGTTCTGACGCCACGCTCGCGCAGCCGGCTCGACAGATCGATGCCGTTCATGCCGGGCATCTTGTAGTCGATCACGATGCAGTCGGCCGGATGGTCATCGATCGAGTCGAGCAATGCAGGGCCGCTACGAAACGTGCGCACCGTAAAGCCGTCGGTTTCCAGCAGGAAACGCAGCGATCCGAGCACGCCCTGATCGTCGTCGACGACGTAGATGATGGTCTTGGTCGCTGCGCTGGGCATTGCTCATTCCTACGCCAGCCACGCAGGCTGCACGCTTTTCGAGCCCGCACCATAGATGCGCGAGGCGAAGGCAAGTTGATTTGGCTCAATCCTTGATCGCGCCGGCCCGCATCGCCATCCGGACCAGCTCCGACAGGCTGGCCGCCTGCATCTTGGTCATCACGTTGGCGCGGTAGACCTCGATGGTTCGTGGGCTGATGTCGAATTCGCGGGCGATCACCT
>NZ_BADD01000352.1 GCF_000333455.1 Rhodopseudomonas sp. B29 | reverse complement strand
TGCTCGCGCTGGCGGTGTCGTTTTTCGCGCTCGGCGCGGCGTTCGCCGCGGTGCTGCTGATCATGGTCTATGCCGGCGCCATTCGTAGTGCTGTTCGTGTTCGTGGTGATGACGCTGCCGATCGTGCCGGAGGCGATCGTGCGCGAACGCGCCGCGCTGAAGCGCGCCTGGCCGGTGCCGCTGATCCTGTCGATTCTCGTCGTCGCGCCTTTCGTGTTCGGCGCCTTTGCGATGCCGGGTCGTCACCCGGCGCTGCCGGTGAGTGCGCAGGACGTCGGCCGGCTGCTGTTCGGGCCGTGGGCGCTGGTGATCGAACTGGCGTCACTGTTGCTGCTCGCCGGCCTGATCGGCGTCCGCCATATCGGCCGCAACGAGCGGAGGACCGCGCGATGACCGGCTCCGACCTGATCGGCCTGATGATCCTCGCCGCCGGGCTGTTCGCCATCGGCGTGTTCGGCGTGCTGGCGCGGCGCGGCATCCTGTTTCAGCTCGTTGCATTGGAAGTGGCGCTGAGCGGGCCTGCGCTGGCGTTCGTCGCCGCCGGTGCGTATCACGCCGACCCGCAAGGGCAGGGCATGTTCATCCTGGTGCTGACGCTCGCCGCTGCCGAAGTCGCGGTCGGGCTGGCGCTCCTGCTGCGCATCCGCCGCCTCATCGGCACCGACGACAGCGACGCCGTCAGCGGATTGAAGGGATGAGCATGGCGCAGCTGCTTCCCTTCGTCCCGGTCCCGGCGCTGTTCGGCTTCGTGCTGCTGTCGCTGATCCCGCTGGCATTGCCGCGCGCGGCGGTGATCGCGCTCGGTGTCGGTTGCGCGGTGTTGCCGGCGGTGCTGTTCGTTCCCGTGGCGCTGGGGTGCCTCGATGGCGCCTGCGTCACCGGCGCGGCGGTGCCGATCCTGTCGATCGACACCGGCGTGTTCGTCGCCCAGATCGCGATGTCGATGGATCCGCTCAGCATGGTGACGGGCGGCACGGTGGCGCTGGTCGGCGCCTTGGTGCTGATCTATTCGGGCGCCTACATGGCGACCGAGCCGCTGGCCGATCTGAAGCGCTTCTTCGCGGTGATGAACCTGTTCCTCGCCGGCATGCTGGCGGTGGCGCTGGCCGCCGACGTCATCCTGCTGTTTCTGGGCTGGGAAACCATCGGCCTGTGCAGCTTCATGCTGATCGCGTTCTACGACAGGCTGCCGAAGGCGGTCGCCGCCGGGCGCAAGGCGCTGATCACCACACGCGTCGCCGATAGTTTCCTGCTCGCCGGCCTGATGATGCTGTTCCTGAGCGCCGGCACCACGCGGCTGGACGGGATGCTCGCCGCCGTGCCGGCGATCGGGCCGTGGAAGCTGGCACCGATCGCGTTCCTGATCGCGATCGGTGCACTCGGCAAGTCGGCGCAGTTTCCGTTTCACACCTGGCTGCCGAGCGCGATGGCCGGCCCGACGCCGGTATCGGCGCTGCTCCATTCCGCCACCATGGTGGCGGCCGGCGTCATCCTGCTGGCGCGGCTCGCGCCGCTGTTCGCCGCCGCGCCGGAAGTCTCGGCGATGGTGGCGATGCTCGGCATCATCACCGCGGCTTTCGCGGCGCTGCTCGCGGTGATCCAGACTGATGTGAAGAAGCTGCTGGCGTTCTCCACCATGAGCCAGATCGGCTTCATGGTGCTGGCGCTTGGGCTCGGTGCGCCGGCGGTGGCGCTGTCGCATTTCGCCATCCACGCGGCGTTCAAGTCGCTGCTGTTCCTCAGCGCCGGCGTGATGAGTCACGCCTCCGGCGGTTCGACCGCGATCGAGGCGCTGCGCGGCGCGCGCTATCGTCAGCCCTGGGCGTTCTGGGCGTTTGCAGTCGGCGCCGCATCGCTGGCCGGCCTGCCGGTGATCACCGCCGGTTGGTACTCCAAAGAAGCGGTGCTGGCCGCCGTGTGGAGCAGCGGGCCGTGGGGCGCGCCACTGTGGCTGCTCGCCGCCACCGCTGCCGTGCTCACCGGCGCCTATGCGTTCCGCGTCGTGTTCGTCGCGGGGTCGCAAAGCGCCGATCTCGCGGCGCCGCCCTGGGGCGGGGCCGCGGTGCTGGTGCCGCTGGCAGTGCTGACGCTGGTCGCCGTGGTCGGCGGACTATCCGTCGGCGCGCTGATCCATTTCACCGGCGGTGCGCCGGTGCATACGCCGTTGGTGCCGACGTTGCTGGGTGCCGCTGCGCCGATCCTCGGTGTGATTTTGGCGCGCTGGCTGGTGAAGCATCCGCGCGAGCTGGAGCAGATCTCCGCCCGGCTGCGCCACGTCCGCGCCTTCCGCTTCGACGTGCTGTATTATTATTACTTCGTGCGCCGCTTCCGCAAAGCCGCCGCCGTGCTCGGAAATGCCGAGGGCACCGAGGCATTCGAGCACGCGACCGAGCTGCGCCGGCAAGGCATCGTGGTGCCGGGTCTGCCGGCCGAGGATCTGCTGGCGCACGCCCGTGATGCCGCGCCGGCCGATTTCATCGCTCGCGCCACCGACGGGCAGACCCCGGTCGTCAAGCTGGTGTCGGGCGATCCGGTCGGGCGCGTGTTGATCAATCTGGCGCGGCTGTTCGTCACGCAGATCGTCGCGCGCTTCAATCCGGACCGCATCGATCGAAGCTGGATGGGGTTCGCCGGCGGCTTTGGTCTCGCCTGGGCGCAGGCGCGGAAAATTCAGACCGGGCGGGTCCGGGATCATTCACTGTGGATCGCGCTCGGTTGCGCGGCACTGCTACTTTACGCGTGGGGGACGTCATGGCGCTGATTGCGCTCATCCTGCTGCCTGCCTTCGGCGGCCTCGCAGCCTTCTTCGTCGCCGGCCAAAACCGCGAGCGCTGGATCACCATCGCGACCTTCGCGCTGATGCTGATCGTGCTGGTCGCGATCATCGCGGGCGCGCCGGAGGGGCGCTGGTACAGCCAAGTGTCGTATCCGTGGGTGCCGTCGTTCGGCATCTCGCTCGACTTCGCGCTCGACGGCCTGTCGGCGGCGCTGATCGCCATCGCGGCCGGTCTCGGTATCATTTCGGTGATGGCGTCGTGGTCGGAGATCAAGCTCGACTCCGGTCTGTTCCACGCCAGCCTGTGCTGGACGGTGGCGGCAACGGTCGGCGTCTTCATCTCGTTCGACCTGCTGATCTTCGCGTTCTTCTGGGAAGCCATGCTGGTGCCGGCCTTCATGCTGATCGCGGTGTGGGGCCACGGCGACAAGGAAGGCGCCGCGCTGAAATTCCTGATCTTCAACGCCGCCGCCGGTTTCGGCCTGCTCGCGGCGGCGTTTGCGCTCGCCGCGATGGCCGATCATATGACCTTTAACGCCTTCGAATTGGCGCAGCTGAAGCTGAGTACCAGCACGCAGGTCTGGATGCTGCTCGGCTTCTCGCTCGCCTTCATGGTCAAGCTGTCGGTGCCTCCGTTCCACGCCTGGCTGCCGGAGGCGCACACGCTGGCGCCGACGGCGGGCTCGATCCTGCTCGCCGGCCTGTTGCTGAAGACCGGCGCCTACGGCTTGTTCCGCTTC
>NZ_BADD01000353.1 GCF_000333455.1 Rhodopseudomonas sp. B29 | reverse complement strand
ATCGACTACGTGATGTCGGACGTCGACCGATGAGTCTCAGTCCCGCCATCAGGACCGCGATGGCCCACGCCGCCGCGCAGCACGGCGGGCCGAAGGCTGCGATGCTGGACGCTCTCAAGCTTGTGCAGGAAGCGGAGGGCTGGGTGTCGGACGCGCATCTGGCCGAAGCCGCGCGCGTGCTCGGCGTCACCACGGCGGAGATCGACAGCCTCGCCACCTTCTACAGCCAGATCTTCCGCTCGCCGGTCGGGGACACGGTGATCCTGCTGTGCGACGGGCTGAGTTGTTATCTCTGCGGCGGCGACGCGGTGCGCGACGCGGTGATGAGCAAGCTCGGTATCGGCTTCGGTGAGACGACGCCGGACGGCAAGTTCACGCTGATCAACATCTGCTGTGTCGGCGGCTGCGACCGCGCGCCGGTGGCGCTGGTCGGACCGGAGCGGAAGTTAGTTGGACCGCTGACGCCGGATGATCTCGACGCCCTGATCGGTGGTGAAGCGATCGGAGGTGCGCGATGAGCGACAAGCCGCTCACCGGCCGCGCCCGTGCCGATCGTCAGCCGCACAGCCTTGCCGCCTGGCGCGGGCTCGGCGGCTACACGGCGCTGACGTCGGCCCTCAAGCGCCACAGTCCCGAGGCGATCATCGCGATGATCGAAGCCGCCGGCCTGCGCGGCCGCGGCGGCGCCGGTTTCCCGACCGCCAGCAAATGGCGCTTCATGCGGACCGGCGCGGAGAAAGCCGGGCCGGGCGCGCGCTATCTGTGCGTCAACGGCGACGAGACCGAGCCCGGCTCGTTCAAGGACCGGCTGCTGCTGGAAGCCTTGCCGCATCAGCTCATCGAAGGCGCGATGATTGCCGCCTATGCGATGGGCGCGACCGAGGTAATCATTCTGGTGCGCGACGAATATCGCACCGGCATCGCATCGCTGAGCCGCGCGATTGCGGAAGCCGAAGCCGCAGGCCTGCTCGGCCGCGACATTCTCGGCTCCGGCTTCGACCTGACGATGCGGGTGCATGCCTCGGCCGGCCGCTACATCGTCGGCGAGGAGACGGCGCTGATCGCCGCGCTCGAGGGCGAGCGCCCGGTGCCGCGGCATCGCCCGCCCTATCCGGCGGTGAGCGGATTGTGGGGCCGGCCGACCACGGTCAACAATGTCGAGACGCTGTCGGCGGTGCCGTCGATCATCGAGCATGGCGCCGAGTGGTACCAGTCGCTGTCGCGGACCGAGGAGGGCGGCACCAAGCTCTACGGCATCTCCGGCTGCGTCGCGAAGCCGCAACTGATCGAAGCGCCGATGGGGACGACGGCGCGTGAGTTGCTCGACCTGTGCGGCGGTATTCGCAATGGCCGCAAGCTGTTCGCGTTTCAGCCCGGCGGCGGCGCCACGGCTTTTCTAGAAAGCGCCGATCTCGACGTGCCGCTCGACTTCGCCCACACCAAGAAGGCGGGTAGTTCGCTCGGCACCGGCGCGATGATCGTACTCGACGATCATGCCTGTCCGGTCGCCTCCATTGGGCGGCACCTGCGGTTCTACGCGCGCGAGAGCTGCGGCCTGTGCACGCCGTGCCGCGACGGCCTGCCATGGGTGGCGAAGCTGCTCGATGCGCTCGAAGCCGGCAAGGGCACGCAGGCTGATATCGACGTGCTGCATCAGCATGTCGCGTTGTCCGGTCCATCGGGGCGCAGCTACTGCGATCTCAACACCGGCGCGCTGACGCCGCTGAAAAGCGGCCTCGAACGCTTCGGCGACATCTTCACTGCCCATCTGGCGGGCCATTGTCCGGTGGGCCGCGCATGACCAGGAAGATCGAGATCGACGGCCGCATCATCGAAGCCCGCGAGGGCGACGATCTGCTGTCGGCGTGCCTGACTCACGGCATCGATGTGCCGTATTTCTGCTGGCACGGCGCGCTCGGCTCGGTCGGCGCCTGCCGGCAGTGCGCCGTGAAGGTGTATTCCGGCCCGGACGACAAAGAAGGCCGTATCGTCATGAGCTGCATGACGCCGGTCGCCGATGTCGAGCGCGTCTCGGTCGCCGATCCGGAAGCCGTGGCGTTCCGCGCCCAGGTGATCGAATGGCTGATGATCAACCATCCGCACGATTGCCCGGTGTGCGAGGAGGCCGGCTCCTGCCATCTGCAGGACATGACCATCGCCACCGGCCATATCGACCGGCGCTATCAGTTCACCAAGCGCACCCATCACAATCAGGATCTTGGGCCGCTGGTCACGCACGAGATGAACCGCTGCATCGCCTGCTATCGCTGCACCCGGTTCTATCGCGACTATGCGGGCGGGCGCGATCTCGACGCCTTCGGCGCCCACGACGACGTGTATTTCGGCCGCGCCGAGGACGGCGCGCTCGAAAGTCCGTTCGCCGGCAATCTCGCCGAAGTCTGTCCGACCGGCGTGTTCAACGACAAGGGCTGGTCGCGCGACTATGCGCGCAAATGGGACATGCGGGCGACGCCGTCGGTCTGCCCGCATTGTTCGCTCGGCTGCAACATCCTGGTCGACCAGCGCGACGGCCACGTCAAGCGGGTGCAGAACCGCTACCACGGCGCGCTCAACGGCTATTTCCTCTGCGACCGCGGCCGCTTCGGCCCGCTGCACGTCGTCTCGGATCAGCGCCTGACTCAACCGCTTCTGCACGGCGGTCCGGCGAGCGAGCAGGACGCCTGCGCTGCCGCCCATGCGGCGGTGGCCGAGGGTGCCATCGGTATCGGCTCGCCGCGCGCCTCGCTCGAGGCCAACTACGCGCTGCAGCGCCTCGTCGGGCCGGAGCGGTTCTTCGCCGGTGTGTCGGATGCCGAGGCGGCGATCGTGCGGCGCATGATCGATATCCTGCGCGCCGGGCCGGCGACCATCGCGTCGCTGCACGAAGTCGAACACGCCGATGCCGTGCTGGTGCTGGGCGAAGACCTCACCAACGCATCGCTGCGCCTGGCGCTGGCGCTGCGCCAGACCGCGCGCAATGCCGAACGCGAGCTCGCTACGCAGAAGGGCGTGCCGCATTGGCTCGATCCGGCGGTGCGCACCGCGGGCGAAGGCCGCCGCACGCCGATCGTTGTGGCGACGCCGCTGCCGGACGAGCTCGATGCCATCGCCGCTCTGTCGCTACGGCGCGATCCGCATGGCATTGCTGCGTTCGGCACCAGCGTTGCGGCGGTAGTACGCGGCGAGACGAGCGGCGATGCCGAGGCGTCGCGTGTCGCCGAAGTCCTCGCTGCAGCACAGAGGCCGCTGATCATCGCCGGCTGCGCGCTGATGTCGGCCACGATCATCGAGGCGGCCGCCTCGATGATCGCCGCGCTCGGCGACAAGGCCCGCATCGTGCTGCTGCCGCCCGATCCCAACAGTGTCGGTCTGGCGCTGCTCGGCGGTGCCGGCCTCGACAGCGCCGCGGCGTTGCTGGAGCAGGGCGCGGCCAAGACCGCAATCGTGCTCGAGAACGATCTGTTCGAACGGGCACCGCGCGTGACGGTCGAACGGGTGTTTGCTGCGGCGAAATCCGTCGTTGCGCTGGATTCGATGGCCAGTGAGACCACAGCGCGCGCGACGGCGGCTCTGCCCGTCGCTGCGTTCAGCGAGAGCGCCGGCACTTTCGTCAACTACGAAGGCCGCGCGCAACGTTACTTCGCTGCGGTGCCGCCGTTACCGAGCGCGCCGGCGAGCTGGCGCCGGCTCGATGTGTTCGGCGCTGGCGATTGGCACAATCTCGACGAACTGATCGGCGATCTGATCGTCGAGCGCGCCGATCTGGTCGGCGTCGCCGATGCGGCGCCCGGCGCCGCCTTCGAGATGGCCGACGGCCAGGTGACGCGCGCGCCGCGGCCGTATACGGCGCGCACCGCCGATGACCGCGCGGGCCAGTTCGCCGATGCGGTGATTCCGGTCGATGCAGATTCGCCGCTGACCTTCGGCATCAAGGGCGCGCGTGGCACTTTGGTCCCGCCGGCGCTGATCACCAGCTACAAGACCTCCGGCCAGCACTCGGCCAACAACGTTACGCGCTTCGTCGAAGAGATCGGCGGCCCGCTGCGCGGCGGCGATCCGGGAGTGAAGCTGCTCAAGCGCAGCAACACGGCACTGCCCGATGTGGTCCTCGCCCCGGCCGAAGGTGCGGGCCTGTGGCTGATCCCGTTGCACGATGCCTTCACCGGCGGCGAACTCAGCCGCGCCAGCGCGCTGCTGACTGCGCGACGTCCGATGCCGCGGCTGCTGCTGCACCCCGACGACGCGGCGTTGCATGGACTGAAGGCTGGCGTCGCGGTGCTGATCGACGGCGAGTCTTGCGCGGCATCGCTGACGCTTGATGCCAGCGTGCCGCGTGGCTGTGTCGCAATCAGCATCGGCCAGCTCATGGGACGTGGCCCGCTGCGCCGCGTGCGGGTGGAGGCGGCGCAATGATCGGGATGATCATCACCGCGGCGATCTCCACCGCGCTCATCATGGTGCTGCTGGTGATCGCCGGCACCTTCACCTGGGTCGAACGCCGGCTGCTTGGCTTCGTCCAGGAGCGCTATGGGCCTAACCGCGTCGGCCCGTTCGGCTCGCTGCAGTGGATCGCCGACACGGTGAAGATCCTCACCAAGGAAGACGTGCCGCCGCCCGGCGCCGACTGGCTGAGCTATCGGCTGGCGCCCGCGGTGGCGGCGACGCCGGTGCTGATCGGCTTCGGCGTGGTGGCGATCGGCGATGGCATCGCGCTGGCGCCGGTCGATGTCGGGCTGTTGTTCCTGCTCGGCATGATGGGGCTGACCGCCTATGCGGCAGTGCTCGGCGCGCTGGCGTCGCACAACCGCTTTTCGCTGCTCGGCGGCCTGCGCGCCGCGGCCCAGATGTTGGCTTACGAGGTGTTCCTCGGCCTGTCGCTGATGGGTGTGGTGATGATCGCCGGTTCGCTGTCGATGACCGAGATCGTCGAGGCGCAGCGCGGCGTTTGGTTCGTCGTGCTGCAGCCGCTCGGCGCCGCGCTGTTCTGTATCGCCGGCGTCGCCGCCGCGCACCGGCTGCCGTTCGATCTGCCGGAGTCGGAAAACGACCTCGTTGCCGGTTTCATCACCGAATACACCGGCATGTCGTTCGGCCTGTTCTTCCTCGGTGAGTATCTCGCCGTGCTGCTGGTGTCGGCGCTGGCTGTGACGCTGTTCTTCGGCGGCTGGCTCGGGCCATGGCTGCCGGGCCCGGTGTGGTTCGGCCTCAAGACCGGCGTGATCGCCGTCGTCTTCGTCTGGCTGCGCGCGACGCTGCCGCGGCCGCGCTACGATCAGCTCCTCAGCTTCGCCTGGAAGATCGCGCTTCCGCTGTCGCTGCTCAATCTGATGCTCACCGGCATCG
>NZ_BADD01000354.1 GCF_000333455.1 Rhodopseudomonas sp. B29 | reverse complement strand
CGTCGCGGCGGTCTTCGGCTTCTTCGCCTTTGGCTTGGCGGCGGGCTTGTCGGTCGCCGCCTGGGCCGTTGAAGCGTCGGGCTTTGCGCGAGCGTGCTTGGGATGCGCCGGCTTCGCTGCAGGCTTGTTGGGGTCGACGGTGACGGATACGCGCTTCGGCTTCTCCGTTTCCCTTTCCGACGCCGCTTCGCTGCCGGCGGCCTGTTGCGGCTCGTCCTTTTGCTTGGTGCCCTTCTTCTTGGCGTGCTTCTTCTTGCCCGGATGCGCCTGTTGCTGACTGTCGGCCGCGACGGCAGCGATCAGCGCGGCGCCGGTGCGGGTCGGCCCTGTGTAGACGACGACAGGTTCGGCCGGCGCAGGATCGGCGGCGATCATGTCGACCGGGCGCAGCGTCGGGGTCGTGAACATGGACAGCACGTTCTCGCCGCTCGCGCCGGCCACGGTCTCGTCTTCGTCGCTGGCCGGACGCTTGCGCTTGGGGCCGCACATTTCGTCGCGCAGGTTCGGCGGCTCGGCGGCGATCGGCGCCAGATTGTCGACGGTGCCAAGCGACGGCGTCAGCCAAGCCAGCGTGTTGGTGGAGAAGCCGCGCTCGAGCAGCTGCGCCGCCTTGACGGCGCGGTCCGTTCCGGAGTTGGCGCCGAGCACGACGGCAATCAGGCGGCGGCCGTTACGGGTGGCGCTGGCGACGAGGTTGTAGCCCGAGGCGCAGATGAAACCGGTCTTGAAGCCGTCGGCGCCCGGATAGCGGCCGATCAGCTTGTTGAAGTTGCGGGTGACGCGCTTGCCGAACTTCATCGCCGGGATGTGGACGAAGTACTCGTACTCCGGCTCGTCATGAATGATAGCGCGGGCCAGGATCGCCAGATCGCGAGCCGAGGTGACGTGGCCGTCGGCCGGCAGACCGTTGGGATTGACGTAGTGGGTCTGCGTCATGCCGAGCTTTTCGGCGGTCTGGTTCATCATGTCGGCGAAGCCGTCGACCGAGCCGCCGACGGCTTCGGCGAGCACCACCGCCATGTCGTTGGCGGACTTCACCATCATCATCTTCAACGCATTGTCGATGGTGACCTGCGTGCCGGGACGAAAGCCCATCTTCGACGGCGATTGTGCGGCCGCGACCGGCGACACCGTCGCCAACGTGTCGAGCGTGATGCGGCCCTGCTTCACAGCCTGCAGCGTGACGTACAGTGTCATCAGCTTGGTGACCGAGGCCGGATACCACGGATAGGTGGCATTCTCGGCGACCAACACCTTGCCGGTATCGGCTTCGACCAACAGCAGCGCTTCGGCTTGAGCGCCACGCGCCAGCGCGGTGAGAGCGAACAAAGCCGCGACCAGCGCGACAAACAACGAGGACCGACGAGGCTGCACGACTTTGGAAAGCACGATCCGATTCCGGTCCTTCGAGATTCTCGACGCGGCTCGGATGCGCGACCCTGGCGGCGCGATCAGTCCGGTCCGTGGCGAGATCTAAACGAGTTGACGTTCGGGTTCAGGCGGTGGCCCCAGCAAACCCGACCCTATACCGGCTCGCGCTGCGAGAACAGAGCTTGGGGTGACTTATTCATGGACGAAAGGGGCCGAAATTCGGCGGTGGCGTCGGGAGTTATGTACCGCCGCGCTCACAGATTTGTGGCTGCGGCCTGCGTGTCGCTGGCCGGCCCGGATGCATTCGCCTGCAGCATGAATTGCGCGCGGGCAAGTTCCGCAAAATAGCCGCGCTGCGCGATCAGTTCGTCGAACGTTCCGCTTTCGATCACGCGCCCGTTGTCGAACACCAGAATGCGCGTGGCGTGCCGAATGGTCGAGAGCCGGTGCGCGATGACGAAGGTGGTGCGGCCCTTCATCACCTCGTCGAGCGCCAGATTGATGCGCGCCTCGGTGACGGCGTCGAGCGCCGAGGTGGCTTCGTCGAGAATCAGGATCGGCGGGTCTTTGAGCAACGCCCGTGCGATCGACAGCCGCTGGCGCTCGCCTCCGGACAGCATGCGGCCGCGTTCGCCCGCCAGCGTGTCGAATTTGTTGGGGCTGCGCTCGATGAAGTCGAGCGCCTGAGCGCGCTCGGCGGCGGCGCGCAGTTCGGCCTCGGTCGCGTCGGGTTTGCCGACCCGCAGATTGTCGGCGATGGTGCGGTCGAACAGCAGCGCTTCCTGAAACACCACGCCGATGTTTCGTCGCAGTGCTGACAGCGTCAGGCCGCGGATGTCCATGCCGTCGATCTTGATGAGTCCGGATTGTGGATCGAAGGCGCGATGCAGCAGCGCGATCGCGGTGGACTTGCCGGCGCCGGTGGCGCCGACCAGCGCGATGGTCTGGCCGGGAAGCGCCGTGAAGCTCAGATCCTCGACCGCCGGCCGCTTGCCGTCATAGGAGAACGACACGTCGTTAAATTCGATGAGTCCCTGCAGTCGGCCGGGATCGATCGCATCGGGCCGGTCGTGCACCGCCGGCACGGCGTCGAGCACGTCGATGAATTCTTTCAGCCGTGGTGCTTCCAGCAGCACGTTGTTGACGAAGCTCACGACTTGCTCGAGCCGCTGGATCAGAAGCGACGCAAATGACACGAACATCACGATCTCGCCGACGCTGGTGAGACCTTGCTGGTTGAGCCAGATTCCGAGCGCGAAGATGCACAGGATGGTGATGGTGGTGGAGGCGCGGGTGATCACCGTCACCAAGGCCCACCACGACAGCACCGGCATCTGCGCCGCCAACAGCTTCTCGGAGACGAAGCGCAGCCCCTGCACCTCGGCATCGACGCGCACGAAGCTCTGCACCAGCGCGACGTTCCCGAGCGCGTCGGAGGCGCGCGCCGACAGGTCGCTGTATTGTGTCTCGACTTCGCCCTGCATGCCGTAGGTCTTGTGCACGACCAGCGTCGTCAGCACGGTGAACACCACGCACAGGCCGAACAGCAAGAGCGCCAGCCGCCAGTTGATGTACAGCGACAGCGGCAGCAGCACGACAAGCGACAGGATGGCGGCGAAGTGCTCGCGGAAGAAGCCGAGCCACAGCCGCCACAGCGCGTCGGTGCCGTTGAGCATCACCTTCATCAGCCGGCCGCTATGCGTGCCGGTGTGGAACGTCATCGGCAGCTGCAGGATGTGCTCGAAGTAACTGGTGAGCACGACCTGGCGCTGGCGATGTGCCAGCCGGTCGGCATGCAGCGCGACGGCGGCCGAGCAGACGATCGTGAACAGGCCGAACGCCACCCATGCGCCGAGCAGCGGCCAGGGCGAGCGCGTCTCCGGCGCCAGCGCGCCGGTGGCGAGATTGCCGCTGAGGACATCGACGATGCGACCGAACAGCACCGGTTCGGCGAACTGCGCGATGGCCAGCAGCAGATTGGCGACCGCCAGAATCCAGGCGAGCCGGGCCTCCTTGCCGAGGAGCTGAAGCACGCGGGTATACAGGCGAAGCAGCGGCATGGCCGGTCTCGGACCGAGGGAACCGACTCAATGATTAAAGCAGTTCACGCCGCTTCGAAATGAGCGGCGCGGGTTGTCCACGCACGGCGTGACTCGTGGCCGGCCGTTATCATCCCAGGGCGGCAACGTGCCGCAGCCGAGTCCGCCCGACCAATTCGGGGCCGGCGCGACCCGTGAGATGGTTATGAAACGCCCCCTCCTGGCGGCGTTTCAGCATAAGCTGGTGAGTTCCCAAGTGCCGGATCCGCCTGCGGATTTTTCCTGAGACCCGCTGCCGGCTTGATCGGCGTCAAGCGGTCTGGACGGTCTGGGTGTCATGATCCCGCCGTCAACGAAAAAAGCTCCATCCCCGCTCCGGGTCGCTCTGATCCGCTCGTCGTTCGGGAGTTCATCCGGTGGGTGACTTGATCTTTCCGCTCAGTCCCGGCGCAGCCCTCGCCATTCACGTCGCGCTCTCCGCGGCGATCGTCGTCGCCATCATCTTCGTGGCGGCATGGCTGCGCGAGAAACGCTCCGGTGCGCGGGCCGACGTGCCGTATGAGGGCGGCGTGCTCCCGGCGCAGCCGCAGCAGGGGCCGCTCAATGCGCCGTACTTCCTGATCGCGGCGCTGTTCGTGATCTTCGATATGGAAGCCGCGATCCTGTTCGCCTGGGCGGTCGCCGCGCGCGACACCGGCTGGACCGGCCTGATCGAAGCCGCGGTGTTCATCGGCGTGCTAGCCCTAGCCTTGGTTTATCTGTGGGCGGATGGCGCGCTCGACTGGCACAAGGAGCGCCGGCGATGAATACGCCCTTCACGCCGCCGCAACCGGCCGGACATGTATCGGTCGAAGAACACATGGCGCTGTCCAGCCTGTTCACCACGCTCGAAGGCCTCACGGCGTGGTCGCGCAAGCACAGCCTGTGGCCGTTCAATTTCGGTCTGTCGTGTTGCTACGTCGAACAGGTCACCGTGCTGACGCCGGTCTACGATCAGGCGCGGTTCGGCGCCGAAGTGATCCGCGCCTCGCCGCGGCAGGCAGATCTGCTGGTCGTCTCCGGCACCGTGTTTCACAAGATGGCCGCGCCGCTGTTGCGGCTGTACGAGCAGATGCGCGCGCCGCGCTGGGTGATCGCGATGGGCGCCTGCGCCTGTTCGGGCGGCATGTACGACATCTACTCGGTGGTGCAGGGCGTCGATCGCTTCATTCCGGTCGACGTTTACGTACCCGGTTGTCCGCCGCGGCCCGAGGCGGTGCTCGACGCGTTGATCATGCTGCAGCAGCAGGTCGGCACCGAGCGCCGGCCGCTGGGCGTCACCGTCGGCAACACCGCAGGCCTCGGCTTCGATGCGCCGCGCCGGCGCGACCAACGTCACGACGAGCGCATGGCGCAAACCCTTCTCGATCCACCGGAGCGATTGTGAGCACGACCGAACTCGTCGGCGAGCTCTGCGCGCGGTTTGGAGACGCGGTGCTGGGCGAGCAGATCACCCACGAGCACTTCCCGACGCTGTGGATTCGTGCCGAAGCGTCGGTCGAGGTGCATCGCTATTTGAAAGACGAGATCGCGCAGCCGTTCCGGATGCTGGTCGATTTGTGGGCGATCGACGAGACCGCGCGCAAGCATCGCGAAGGTCAGCCGCCGAGCGGCATCACCATCGCCAGCCATCTGCTGTCGCACGACCGCAACGCCGACATCCGTATCAAGACTCCGCTCGATGCGGAGTATCCACGCGCTAAATCGATTACGGGCGTATTTCCGAACGCAGCCTGGTACGAGCGCGAAGCCTTCGACATGTTCGGCGTCGAGTTCGAGGCGCGGCCGCATTCGCAGCGCATCCTGCTGCCGCCCGGATGGGAAGGCCATCCGATGCGCAAGACCCAGCCTGGCCGCGCCACCGAGCGCCCGCTGTTCAACATGACGGCGACGCTGTTCGACGCCAAGGAGCACGCGCTGGTCGCCGACGCCGAGCGCTTCGGCCTGCCGACGCATCGCGACGGCGTCGAGCTGATGATCCTCAACTACGGGCCGCACTCGATGGCCACGCACGGCGTGTTTCGCGTCGTGCTGGCGCTCGACGGCGAGGAGATCGTCGCGGCGAGGCCCGACATCGGCTTCCACCATCGCGGCGCCGAGAAGATGGCCGAGCGCCAGACCTGGCACAACTTCCTGCCGTACACCGACCGCGTCGATTACCTGGGCGGCGTGATGGGCGAGATGCCGTATCTGCAGGCGGTCGAGAAGGCCTGCGGCATTCGCCCGCCGGACCGGGCGCTGATGGTGCGGATCATGTTGTCGGAAATGTTCCGCATCATGAATCACCTGCTGTTCTACGGCACCATGGCGCAGGACACCGGGGCGATGTCGCCGGTGTTCTACATGTTCACCGACCGCGAGCGCGGCTACCGCGTCATCGAATCCATCACCGGCGCGCGGATGCATCCCGGTTACTTCCGTATCGGCGGGCTGTCGATGGACCTGCCGGAAGGCTGGGACAAGATCGTCCGCGAATTCCTCGACTGGATGCCGTCGCGACTCGACGATTACGAAGGCATGGTGCTGCGCAACGAGATTTTCCAAGCGCGTACCAAGGGTGTCGCGGCTTACGACACCGCGATGGCCATCGATTTGGGCGTCAGTGGGCCCG
>NZ_BADD01000355.1 GCF_000333455.1 Rhodopseudomonas sp. B29 | reverse complement strand
CCCCGTGCCGTGGAGCAGCCCGTTGAACAGCGTTTTGACGGCGGGGAAGCTGTTGACCTGATACTTCATCAGCTCCTTGACGAAGCCCGGCATATCGCGCGGGTTGGGAATCAGCAGGTTGCAGCCGCCGGCGCGCACGGCGAGCAGGAAGCACGCGGTCAGCGCGAAGATGTGGTACAGCGGCAGCGCGCAGACGATCAGCAACTGATCGACATGCGGCGGCTTGGCGAGCGCCGGCTGCAGCCAGGCGTCGTTCTGCAGCACGTTGGCGACGATGTTGCGATGGAGCAGGGTGGCGCCCTTCGACAGGCCCGTGGTGCCGCCGGTGTATTGCAGGAAGGCGACGTCGTCCGGCCCGATTACCGGCTTGTTCAGCGTCAGGCCGCGGCCGGCCGAGAGCGCGTCGTTGAACGACACCGAGCCGGGCAGCGAGAAGCTCGGCACCATCTTCTTGACGCGGCGGACCACCAGGTTGACGATCACGCCCTTGAGACCGAGCAGATCGCCCATCGCGCCGACGATGGTCAGCTTGACGTTGGTGCGGGCGATCACCTGCTGCACGGTGTTGGCGAAGTTCTCCAAGACGATGATGGCTTCGGCGCCGGAGTCCTTGAGCTGGTGCTCGAGCTCACGCGGCGTGTACAGCGGGTTGACGTTGACGACCGCGTAGCCTGCGCGCAGCACCGCGCAGGTCGCCACCGGATACTGCAGCACGTTCGGCATCATCACCGCGACGCGCGCGCCTTTCTTCAGGCCCTTGCTCTGCAGATAGGCGCCGAGCGCGGCCGACATCTCGTCGAGCTCGCGATAGGTGATGGCCTTGTCCATGCAGATGAAGGCCTTGCGATCGCGATACTGAGTGAAGCTCTCTTCGAGCAGCGTGACCAGCGATGCGTATTGAGTCACGTCGATGTCGGCAGGCACGCCCGGCGGGTAGTGCTTGAGCCAGATCCGCTCCATGGTGGTTTTCCTCGCATCGCTCACGCAGCGCTTCGGGCTGCGATTTCTGATGT
>NZ_BADD01000356.1 GCF_000333455.1 Rhodopseudomonas sp. B29 | reverse complement strand
CTTCCCGACGGGTGGTCTCGGAGGCCGGCAGCAAAGTGGCGCCACCGTATTGGGTGTCGGTCGGCTTCTCCTTGGCGGCGCGCTGCACCTCGAAGTCGAGGTCGAGCTGCGAGCACAGGCCGAGCGTCACCGGGTCCATCGGCGTCAGCGTCGCAGCGTTCCAGTGGGTGCGGTCGCGGACGCTGGCGATGGTCGTCTTGGTGGTGCCGACCAGACGCATGATCTGCGCGTCCTTGAGCTCGGGATGATTGCGCACCAGCCACAGGATCGCGCTCGGGCGCTCGTGGCGGCGCGACACCGGGGTGTAGCGCGGACCCTTCTTCTTGGCGGCCTGCGGCAGCACCACCTTGCTCTCGGCGAGCTTGAGGCTGTAGTCCGGGTCCTTCTCGCCCTTTTCGATCTCGTCGCGGGTGAGCTGGCCGGTCGAAATCGGGTCCATGCCCTTGATGCCCTGGGCGGCGTCGCCGTCGGCGATGGCCTGGATCTCCAGCGGGTGCATCTTGGTGAATTCCGCGACCTGGTCGAACGACAACGCAGTGTTGTCGAGCAGCCAGACGGCGGTGGCCTTCGGCATCAGCGGTGCGTTGCTCATAGGCAAATCTCCTTTGTCCCTTGCCCCTCGGGAATCGACCTGAGGCAAGGCGGGTCATCGATGATGACGGGGAATTGCCGCCTATATATGCCGCGAGGGTGCCTTCGCGCAATGGTCCTGCTAAAGTGCAGGGGCGGACGCCTTGACAGGGCCGCAAACCCGTCCCAATTGCTTGAGCAATACGAACCGTGCGCGACGGATCTCGTGGGACCGTTCCCGCCGCTCGCGACGGCCAGGCCTCCGGGACCCCCTGACATGCTCGCCAAGCCGCCCCTCAAAATCGTGCTGTGCTCACCGCGCGGATTCTGCGCCGGTGTGGTGCGGGCGATCGACACCGTCGAGCGGGCGCTGTCGATGTTCGGCGCCCCCGTTTATGTCCGGCACGAAATCGTCCACAACAAGTACGTGGTCGACAGCCTGCGCGCCAAAGGCGCCATTTTCGTCGAGGAACTCGAGGAGATTCCCGCGACCTCGGCCCCGGTGGTGTTCTCCGCCCACGGCGTGCCGAAATCGGTGCCGGAAGACGCCATCAAGCGTAATTTCTTCTCGATCGACGCCACCTGCCCGCTGGTCACCAAGGTGCATCGCGAGGCGGCGATCCATTTCAAGCGCGGCCGCGAGATCCTCTTGATCGGCCATTCGCATCATCCGGAAGTGGTCGGCACGCTCGGCCAGCTGCCGCCCGGCGCGGTGACGCTGATCGAGACCGCGGCCGATGCCGCGACCTTCACGCCGAAGGACCCGAACAATCTGGCTTTCGTCACCCAGACCACGCTGTCGATCGACGACACCGCCGGCATTGTCGCGGTGCTGCGCGAGCGGTTCCCGAACATCTCCGGGCCGCACAAGGAAGACATCTGCTACGCCACCACCAACCGCCAGGCGGCGGTGAAGAAGGTGGCGCCGGTGGTCGACGCCATGATCGTGGTCGGTGCGCCGAATTCGTCGAACTCGCAGCGGCTGCGCGAAGTCGCCGAGCGCGAGGGCTGCAAGCTGGCGGTGCTGGCGCAGCGCGCCTCGGATATCGACCTCGCCCAGTTCGAGGGCATCAAGAGCCTCGGCGTCACCGCCGGCGCCTCGGCGCCCGAGGTGATCGTCGAGGAGATCATGGGCGCGTTTGCCGAACGCTACGACCTGGTGGTCGAAACCGTGTCGGCCGCGGAGGAGAACGAGTTCTTCCCGCTGCCGCGCGCGCTGCGGCCCGACGCCGCGGAGTAGGGCGGACCTCTCCCGGCCCGGGGAGCCGCCGCCCTTTCATTTGCGCGCGCGTTCGGCTAGAAACCCGCGACGAATTNTCGTTTTCACCGGATCACGCCATGGCGGTTTATACCGACGTCGCCGCCGACGAGCTTGCGGAGTTTCTCTCCGCCTACGACATCGGCGATTTGCTGTCCTACAAGGGCATCGCCGAAGGCGTCGAGAACTCCAACTTCCTGCTGCACACCTCGAACGGCTCGTACATCCTGACGCTGTACGAGAAGCGTGTCGCTTCAGGCGACCTGCCGTACTTCCTGTCGCTGATGGCGTATCTGGCCGCGCGCGGCGTCAGTTGTCCGCAGCCGGCGCCGCGCCGCGACGGCGCGATCTGGGGCATGCTGTCGGGCCGGCCGGCGGTGATCATCAACTTCCTCGAGGGCGTCTGGCCGCGCCGTCCCAACGCCGCGCAATGCGCCGGCGTCGGCGAGGCGCTGGCCAAGATGCATTTGGCCGGCCTCGATTTCCCGCAGCACCGCGCCAACCCGCTGTCGGTCGGCGGCTGGCGGCCGCTGTTCGATCTGTCCAAGGCGCGCGCCGACGAGGTCCAGCCGGGGCTGCACGACTTCGTCGCCGCCGAGCTCGATTACCTGGAGAGCGCCTGGCCGCAGACGTTGCCGACCGGCGTGATCCACGCCGATCTGTTTCCCGACAACGTGTTTTTCATCGGCGACGAGCTGTCGGGCCTGATCGACTTTCCGTTCTCGTGTAACGACATCCTGGCCTACGACGTGGCGATCTGCCTCAACGCCTGGTGCTTCGAGCCGGATGGCGCCTTCAACGTCACCAAGGCGCGGGCGCTACTCGGCAGCTATCGCCGCGCCCGGCCGCTGTCGGCGGAGGAAGAAGCCGCGCTGCCGCTCCTCGCCCGCGGCGCCGCGCTGCGCTTCCTGCTGACGCGGCTGATCGACTGGCTCAACGTGCCGCCCGGCGCCCTGGTCAAGCCGAAGGACCCGCTGGAATATGTCCGCAAACTACGCTTCCAGCAAAATGTCGCCAGCATCCGCGATTATGGTGTCGAAGCTGCGGGAGCGACGGCGTGAGCGAGGCTGGTAGCGAGACCGGGGCCGCCCCCCGCCCGGTGGTGATCCACACCGACGGCGCCTGCTCGGGCAACCCGGGGCCGGGGGGATGGGGCGCCATCCTGAAATTCGGCGATCAGGAGAAAGAGCTCAAAGGCGGAGAACCGCATACCACTAACAACCGCATGGAGTTGCTGGCGGCGATCTCGGCGCTGGAAGCCTTGAAGCGGCCGTGCTCGGTCGATCTCTACACCGACAGCCAATACGTGAAGAACGGCATCGGCAGCTGGATTCACAACTGGAAACGCAACGGCTGGAAGACCGCCGACAAAAAGCCGGTCAAAAACGTCGACCTCTGGCAACGCCTCGACACCGCGCTGAAGAGCCACAGCATTCGCTGGCACTGGGTCAAAGGCCACGCCGGCCACGCCGAAAACGAACGCGCGGATCAACTGGCGCGCGACGGGCTGGCGGAAAATCGGCTGAAGGGGCGGATAGGTTAGTAGCGTTTGCTACGCAAACTGCGTCGTCATCCTGAGGCGCGAGCGAAGCGAGCCTCGAAGGATGCGGCTCCGAGCACTTGTAGCACATCCTTCGAGGCGCGCGCTTTGCGCGCGCACCTCAGGATGACGCTTAGAGCGTAGTTACTTCAGCTCACAGCTGCCCGAGCAGCGTGTCGCCGCCGGAGACTTCGACCTTGCCGGGGTTCGGCTCGAGGTTGAGGGTCTTCACGACGCCGTCTTCGACGATCATCGAGTAGCGCTTCGAGCGGATGCCCAGACCGAAGCCCGAACCGTCCATTTCCATGCCGATCGCCTTGGTGAAATCGGCGTTTCCATCGGCGAGGAAGATGGCTTCGTCGCGCTGGTCGGTGTCGCGCTTCCAGGCGTTCATCACGAAGGCGTCGTTGACCGAGACCAGCGCAATGGTGTCGACGCCCTTGTCCTTGATGGCGTAGGCGTTGAGGAAGATGCTCGGCAGATGCATCTTGTGGCAGGTTCCGGTGTACGCGCCCGGCACGGCGAACAGCGCCACTTTCTTGCCCTTGAAGATGTCGTCGGTGGATTTCGTCTGCACGCCCTCTTCGGTCATCACGCGGAACGTCGCCTCGGGCAAACGGTCGCCTACCTTGATGGTCATCTGCACTCTCTCCCTGATCGATGCGCCCGGTTTGTACCGTGCAGGCCCGGAACTGACAATTGGGAGCCGCACCAGCGAACGACGGCTCACCTCACGCTTACGTCATTAGCCGTGGTGGGGATTGCTGGCTGAGGCGCAGCATCAACCACGCGTCATTCCGGGGCGCTCGCGTCAGCGAGCGAACCCGGAATCTCGGCGTGGTGGAATGGAAGAGTCGCAGAACAGGTCGGGATTCCGGGTTCGCGAGCTGCGCTCGCGCCCCGGAATGACGGAGCCAAAGAAGCTGCCTTAAGCGGCAGCTTGCCCCTTCTTCTCGTCGCGCAGTTCGCGGCGCAGGATCTTCCCGACATTGGTCTTCGGCAGCGTGGTGCGGAACTCGATCTGGCGCGGCACCTTGTAGTTCGTCAGCTGGGTGTGACAGAACTTGATGATGTCCTCGGCGGTGACGTCCGGGTCCTTCTTCACCACGAACGCCTTCACGGCCTCGCCCGAATGCTTGTCGGGCACGCCGATCACCGCCGCTTCGATCACGCCCGGATGGCTGGCGATCACTTCCTCGACTTCGTTCGGGTAGACGTTGGAGCCCCGAGACCAGGATCATGTCCTT
>NZ_BADD01000357.1 GCF_000333455.1 Rhodopseudomonas sp. B29 | reverse complement strand
TTGTCTCGAAGAGCGCACCATCACACTCGAGGACATCGAGCACTTCGCGCATTTCACCGGCGATACGTTCTATGCCCACATGGACGAAGAAGCGACCAGGGGACATCCGTTCTTCCCCGGCCGCGTCGCCCATGGCTATCTGCTGCTGTCCTTCGCGGCCGGCCTGTTCGTCGATCCCGATCCGGGCCCGGTGCTCGCCAATTACGGCCTCGACTCGCTGCGCTTCGTCAAACCCGTGCAGCCCGGCGAAGCCATCAAGGTCCGCCTCACCGCCAAGGAGAAGTCGCCGCGCAACAAGCAATATGGCGAAGTGCGCTGGGACGTCGAGATTACCACGGCCACCGGCGAAACCGCCGCGACCTACGAGTTGCTGACCATGAATGCCGTGCGTGGCTGATCGCTTGACGCTGGTGCAGATCAGCAAAGCTTTCAGTTCGTATTCCGCCAGATCATCGTCAGCGGAGATGCCTGCATGACCGTTTCCATCGACAAACCCTCCGCTGACGGTGACCACGCTCTGCTACGCGATTTCTCGCTGCAGGCGCTGCCCGATGCATTCTACGACGACCCCTATCCGACCTATCGGGCGCTGCAGACTCTCGACCCGGTCCATCGCATGCCCGACGGATCGCTGTTCCTGACGCGTCACAGCGACCTGGAGGCGATCTACAAGGATACGACGCGCTTCACCTCCGACAAAAAGATCGAGTTCGCGCCCAAATACGGCACCGGCTCGCTGCTGTTCGAACATCACACGACGAGCCTCGTGTTCAACGATCCGCCGCTCCACACCCGCGTCCGCAACCTGATCGCCGGCGCGCTCAATCCGCGCGCCATTGCCGAGACCGAGCCGCGCCTGATCACGCTGGTCGATGGCCTGCTCGACGCCATGGAAGCCCGCGGCTCGGTCGACCTGATCGAGGATTTCGCATCGGCCATTCCGATCGAAGTGATCGGCAATCTGCTCGGCGTGCCCCATGACGAGCGCGGACCGCTGCGCGGCTGGTCGCTCGCCATTCTGGGCGCGCTGGAGCCGAAACTGTCGCCGGAGGCGCAGGAACGCGGCGAGCGCGCCGTCGCCGAGTTTCTCGACTACCTGCGTCGTCTCGTCGCCGATCGCCGCGTCCGGCCCGGCGATGCCGAGCGCGACGTGCTGACGCGGCTGATCGTCGGCGAGACTGCCGACGGCGAGAAGCTCAGCGAGACCGAGCTGCTGCAGAACTGCATCTTCATCCTCAATGCCGGCCACGAGACCACCACCAATTTGATCGGCAACGGCCTCGAATTGCTACTGCGCTTTCCCGATCAGAAGCAGCGACTGATCGACGATCCAAATCTCATCCGCACCGCCATCGAAGAATTCCTGCGTTTCGAAAGCTCCAATCAGCTCGGCAATCGCGGCGTGGCGATCGACAGCGAGATCGGCGGCGTTGCCCTGCCCAAGGGCTCGCTGGTCACATTGTGCATCGGCGCCGCTAATCGCGATCCCGCGCAATTTCCTGCGGCCGACGAGTTGGATATCGCCCGCACGCCGAACCGGCATCTCGCTTTCGCCTCAGGCGCCCATGTCTGTGCCGGCCTCAATCTGGCGCGCATGGAAGGCCGCATCGCCATCGGCCGTTTCATCGCACGCTTCCCGAATTTCAAAGCGGCCGGCCGACCCCAGCGTGCCCGCCGCGCCCGGTTTCGCGGCTTCACCGCCCTGCCCGTCACGCTCGGGTAGTTGTCACAACAGGACGAGACGCATGACGACATTCGATCAGGCTGCCGCCACGACTCTGCTGCAAACCGCCTTCGCCAAATGGGTGCAGGATCTCGACCTCACCATCGAGCGCGTCGATAGCAATGGCGCGGTGCTCCGCATGAAGTTTTCGGAGAAGCTGTGCCGCGACAACGGCGTGGTCTGCGGCCAGGCGCTGATGTCGCTGGCCGACACCGCGATGGTGTTCGCGTTTTCGGCCGCGGCCGGTGGCTACCTGCCGATGACCACCGTCGACCAGACCATCCACTTCCTCAAGCCGGCGAGCCAGACCGACCTTCTGGCCGAAGCCCGCGTGCTGCGCATGGGCCGCACCATGGCGTTCGGCAGCGTCGAAATCCGCCCGGTAAACGACACCAAGCCGGTCGCCGTCGCCCAGACCGCCTACGCGCTGATGCGAGAGAGCAAGTAAGCAGCGCCTTCCGTAGTGAGTCGTCATCCTGAGGTGCGCGCGCAGCGTGCCTCGAAGGATGCGGCTACGACTCGCAGCTCATCCTTCGAGGCCCTCCGCGCCGCGCTTTGCGCGGCCCGGCGGGCACCTCAGGATGACGGCGGTGATTGCATCAGAATGCGGAAGAACTACACCTGATCGTAGTCGATGACGATCCGCTCCGACACCGGATGGGCCTGGCAGGTCAGCACGAAGCCGGCCTGTAGTTCCCACGGCTCGAGCGAGTAGTTCACGTCCATCTCGGCCTTGCCTTCGACCACCTTGGCGCGGCAAGTGCTGCACATGCCGCCCTTGCAGGCGTAGGGCAGATCCATGCCGGCGCGTAGCGCCGCATCGAGCACCGTTTCGCCCTCCGCCATCGGCACGTCCTTGCGCTTGCCGTCGACGATCAGCGATGCCAGCGCCTTCGGCGGCGCCTCTGGCAGCACGATCGCCTTCGGCCGCGGCTTGCCACCCAGGCCCGAGACGAAGCGTTCGACATGGATGCGCTCATCCGCAATGCCGAGTTCGCCACAAGTCGCCGCGATCTCCTCGCTCATAGCCGTCGGTCCGCAGATGAAGACGTGGTCGATCGCCCGCGCCGGCACCATGGCGCGCAGCAGGATCGCAACCTTGTCGCGATCGAGACGACCGTTGAGGATCGGCAGGTCCTGCTCTTCCTGCGACAGCACATGGAACACCGACAGCCGCCCGATGAAGCGGTCCTTCAGTTCCTCCAGTTGCTGACGAAACAGCATGCCGGCGGTGGTGCGGTTGCCGTAGAACAGGAAGAAGCGGCTCTTCGGCTCGCGCGCCAGCACGCCGCGAATGATCGACATGATCGGCGTGATGCCAGATCCCGCCGCGAAGCCAACATGGATGCGCGCGTCGTCCGGCGCATGCGCGATGCCGAACCGGCCGGTCGGCGTCATCACGTCGATTTCGTCGCCCGCCTTGAGATTATCCAGCGCCCAGCTCGAAAACGCGCCGCCGTCGACCTTCTTCACGGCGATCCGCAATTCGCGGTCGTCAGGTCCCGAACAGATCGAATAGGAGCGGCGGACTTCCTCGCCGTCCATCATGGTGCGCAGCGTCAGATATTGCCCGGGCGCGAAAGCGTAGTCGCCAGCGAGATCGGGTGGAATCGCGAACGTCATCGAGACCGCATCGGAGGTTTCCCGGCGCAGGTCGCCAATGGCAAGACGATGGAATTTCGGCGTAGGAGACATTGCGGCGTTTCCTAATGACATTTGAAGTAATCGAACGGCTCGCGGCAGCTCTTGCAGCGCCACAGCGCCTTGCACGAGGTCGAGCCGAATTCGGACAGCACCTCGGTGTCCGTCGAACCGCATTGCGGACAGGCGACCTGCTGCTCGCCGAACAGCGCACGGCGACCGCCGCCCGGCTGCGGCGGCGCGATGCCGTAGTCCTTCAGCTTGCGGCGACCCTCGTCGCTCATCCAGTCTGTGGTCCAGGCCGGCGACAGCACGGTGGTGATCACAGGCTTGGCGATGCCCTCGCGGGCCAAAGCGAGCTCGATCTCCAGCGCGATCATGTTCATCGCCGGACAGCCCGAGTAGGTCGGCGTGATGGTGACCTCGACCCGGCCGTCCACCACCGCGATCTTCCGCAGCACACCCAGGTCCGCGATGGTCAGCACCGGAATTTCCGGATCCACCACCTGGGCCGCGGCCGTCCAGGCGGCTGCGCGAAGATCGCGGTCCTGGTCGGCGGCGATTACCATGTCGCGCCGGGGAACGAGCGCTGCAGCGATTGCAGCTCGCTCAAGAGGTGGCCGAGATGTTCGCTGTGATTGCCCGAGCGCCCGCCCTTCTGCATCCAGTCTCGCGCCGGAACCATCAGCGTCGCCGTCTGCACCACGTCGTTGATCGTGGCGGTCCACGCCGAACGCAGGCGCTCGGGATCGATCACTACGCCTTCGGCGATCAGGCTCCGCTCGGCATCATCGACGTGGAACAGCTCGCCGGTGAAGGCCCAGAGATCCTCGAGCGCGTCCTGGGCGCGGCGATTGCTTTCGTCCGTGCCGTCGCCGAGGCGGATCACCCATTCGGACGAATGCCTCAGGTGATAGGCGGTTTCCTTCTCGGACTTCGCCGCGATCGCCGCCAAGGTCGCATCCGACGAGGACATCATCTCGCGCCAATACAGATCGGCAAAAGCCGAATACAGAAACTGGCGAATGATGGTGTGGGCGAAGTCGCCGTTCGGCTGCTCGACCAGCAGGACATTGCGATACTGACGGACGTCGCGCAGATAAGCGAGGCGATCCTCGTCGTTGCCTGCATCTTCGACCTTGCCCGCATAGCTGTAGAGCTCGCGTGACTGACCGATCAGATCGAGCGCCATGTTGGCGAGCGCCATGTCCTCTTCGAGCATCGGCGCATGACCGCACCACTCGGACAGGCGATGGCCGAGGATCAAGGCATCGTCCGCGCGCCGCAGCGCATACAGGACGAGCGGAGTTTCCTTCACGGAAATGGAAGCGACGGCCATTGCGATGATCCTGTGCGGCCTGATGCGGCCGTTGATACGAAGTCGGAAGACGCGGCGTCCGCTTACATGTGCCCGACTTCGTCAGGCACTTCGTAGAAGGTCGGGTGCCGATAGGGCTTCGACAGCGACGGCTCGAACATCATGTCCTTGTCGGCCGGATCGGACGCGACGATGGAGTTGGACGGGACGATCCAGATCGACAGTCCCTCGCCGCGGCGGGTGTAGATGTCGCGCGCGGCCTGCATCGCCAGCGTGGCGTCGGCGGCGTGCACCGATCCGACGTGCTTGTGCGCCAGGCCGTTGCGGCTGCGGATGAAGACTTCCCAAAGCTGGCTGTTCGGCGTGCTCATGATCAGCTCCCTGTCCGGCTCAAGCAGCGAGAGCGGCGCGGCGGGCGCGCTGCTTCTCGGCATAGGCTTCCGCGGCTTCGCGCACCCAGGCGCCGTCTTCGTGCGCCTTGCGGCGCGCGGCCATGCGGTCGCGATTGCACGGGCCATTGCCGGCCAGCACCTGCTGGAATTCTGTCCAGTCGATCGTGCCGTAGTCCCAATGGCCCGTCGCCCCGTTCCAGGTCAGGTCCGGATCAGGCAGCGTCAGGCCGAGATACTGTGCTTGCGGCACGGTGGCATCGACGAATTTCTGGCGGAGTTCGTCGTTGGAGAACCGCTTGATCTTCCAGCGGGTGGACTGATCGCTGTGCTGACTCACGCTGTCGGGCGGGCCGAACATCATCAGGCACGGCCACCACCAGCGATCGAGCGCGTTCTGCGCCATCGCCTTTTGCTCCGCACTGCCCTGCGCCAGCGCGACCATGATCTCGTAGCCCTGGCGCTGGTGGAACGACTCTTCCTTGCAGACGCGGATCATCGCCCGCGCGTAGGGACCATAGGAGCAACGGCACAGCGGGATCTGGTTCATGATGGCGGCGCCATCGACCAGCCAGCCGATCGCGCCGATATCGGCCCAGGTCAGCGTCGGATAGTTGAAGATGGACGAGTACTTGGCCTTGCCGCTGAGCATCTGGTCGATCAGCTCTTCGCGCGAGGTGCCGAGCGTCTCGGCGGCGGCATAGAGATAGAGGCCGTGACCGCATTCGTCCTGAACTTTGGCCAGCAGCGCCGCCTTGCGGCGCAGGGTCGGCGCACGGGTGATCCAGTTGCCTTCGGGCAGCATGCCGACGATTTCGGAATGAGCGTGCTGGGAGATCTGCCGCGTCAGCGTCCGGCGATACGCTTCCGGCATCCAGTCGTTGGGCTCGATGCGTTCCTCGGCGGCGACGCGCTCTTCGAAGCGCTCCATGCGAGCGGCGTCTTCGACGTGACGTTCATCGACGTGCGCCGCATTCAGGGCTTGCGTGTACATCGCCGGATCCTCCCGCTGTTTTGTGATATTATATGACACAAATTCGCAGAAGCAACGATTTTCTGTAACACATTATACGGCGCCGGCGAACCTCTGGGCGAGTTCCTTCCCGGCGCGGGGCAGCTTGCCTGCGGCGCTTTCACCGAATTCATCGAGCCAGCGCTCGGAGGCAGGCAATAGCCGTCGATAGATGGTCGCACACAGACGCCTAGCCTCGGCTCCCGGCCAATCCGACGGCAAGAGCTCCGCAGGCAGCACCGGGTCGCGCAGCAGGACACGTCGATATTGATGGATCAGCAGAACGCGCGCGACGATTGCATCCTGTGGTTCCAGACAGTCGGGCGCACGGCTCCAGGCGGTCAGCGGCGCAAATGCGCTCATGAAGTCGCGGTAGGAGCTAGCTATCGCAGCTAACGGCCACGCGGCTTCGATCAATTGCCGGCCGGCCTCGTCTTCCGCCGAAGCTTCGAGCCGAATGACGCCCTTGAGCCCGGACGGAAGGTTTGCACCGAGCGGTGCAATCCAGACGCCCGGCATGGGCGTGCCAAACCCGGCTTCGGACAAAGCGGCCCGGGATGAGTCCCGATCGGCACCGTTCTCGATTAGGAGGAGCGCGAGGCGTCCGGTCCACTCCGCGACGCTCGCGCGATAGACGTGAGTGAGGCCGAGCTCGAACCGATCACGACCGGCGGCGGCGAGCCGATAAAAGCTCTTGCGGCCGATCTTTTTCCGCTCCAGCCAGCCGTCCGCGGCCAACCGGGACACCGCTGTGCGGACGACACCGCCGTCGACGTCGATCAACTCGAGGAAATTCAGGATCGTGCCCAACCACACCGAACCGCCTCGCGGCAGGATGGTGTCGCCATAAAAGGTGACGATCAGCGAGCCGGTGCGAGACGGCTCGGACTTGAATTGATCGACGACGTGCGAAAGAGGATCGGAGCTCATGCTCCTTGGTAGTTCAGCCCGGAACCATCGCCAAGCCTCGAGCACAAAAGACGGGCTGCACGGCACGCCGGCTGCGGGCCACCACAGCATTTCAGGCGGGGGAGCCCGCCCCCCTGCCCGGTGGCCGGGCGGTCAAGAGCAGCGTCTGGCTGATGCGCGCGCTGGTGCGGCTCCAGCGCGTGTCGCACAGGGCAAATGGCCACAATCGCGCTCCTGGATGTCGCGTCCTTGCGCTCGGCCTCACGTGCCGGTCGGCTTCAGCACTTCCGACGCCTGCACCTCACCTTCGGAAAGATGCCAGTGTTCGAGGTGCTTGTAGACGATCACCTTGGTCTTCAGCAGGTCGCCGTGCGTCCGGCAAAACTGTTCGAGCTCTTCACGCTGCGCGATCAGTTCGACGCACATCGTCAGATCCGGATTGACGATCTCGGCGCCGTCGTCCTGAAGCTTGCCGTTGTTGCTGTAGCCGAAATGGGTGTGATGCGCCGTCGCGTTCAAAATGCCGGCGGTCTTCGCCTGTATGACGATCTCGCGATACAGCGGCCGTGCTCCGCCGAAGAACTTCTTGCCCGACGCCGCCGCCTTGTCGCGGGGCTTCATGTAGATGCGGATCATCCCGATCTCTTTCTGGGCTAGCGTATGCGATGCCATCTCTGCGGCCTTCCGTGCTGTGATTGAGACGTCGAATGCCCGGTGCTGGATGCGGCCGACGAAATCGCCGAACGCCTGCGCATTGAGCGCGCGCAGCTCCTTCAAGGTGAGATCGGGCGGGATGTTTCCCCCCGCCGTCTTCGGCGTGCCGATCCGCTGCGCCATGTAGATGCTCGAATGGCCGCTGCAGAGATAGGCGATGAAACAGGCCACGGCGATGTAGACGGCGTGCTCGGCGCCGAACAGCTCGATGCCCATGATCATGCAGGCGAGCGGCGTGTTGGTCGCGCCGGCGAACACGGCGACGAAGCCCAATCCGGCGAACAGATCCGACGGCGCACCGAGCACAGACGCGATCGCGTTGCCGAGCGCTGCGCCGATGAAGAACAGCGGCGTGACCTCACCACCCTTGAAGCCGCCGCTCAAAGTGACGACCGTGAAGATCGTCTTCCACAGCCAGCTCCAATGATCGACGACGCCGGCGCGGAAGAAGCCCTGAATCGTGGCATCGCTCGGGCTGGGAGACCACACGCCGAGACCGAGATATTCGCGCGTACCAAGCGCGTAGACCAGGCCGAGGACGATGGCGCTGGCGATCACCGGTCGCAGCCACGACACCGGCGACATCGCTTTGAAAGCCGCCGTCACGACGTGGGACAACTCACTGAATATCCGCGCAGCGACACCGAACAGCACCGATGCGACCACCACCTTCGCCAGCACGGCGGCATTCAGATGAAAGCCCGTCGTCTCTCCTGCATTCGCGAGGTAAGCGATCGCGTAGTGGGTGTGCTCGATGCCGAAGGCGTGGCAGCTCCAATCGGCCGCGATCGCGGCCATCAGGCACGGGAGCAGCGCCTCGTATTGCATGCGGCCGATGGTGAGGACTTCGAGGGCGAACACCGCTCCGGCGATCGGCGTCCCGAACACCGCGCCGAAGCCGGCGGCGATGCCGGCCATCAGCAGAATGCGGACGTCGGCGGGCGCCAGCTTGAACACCTTGGCGAAGCCGCTGGCGATGCTGCCGCCAAGCTGGACGGCCGTGCCTTCGCGGCCGGCCGACCCGCCGACCAGATGCGTCAAGACCGTCGTCACCAGAATGAACGGCGCCATCCGCAGCGGCACGCCGCCGCCGGGCTGGTGGATCTGCTCGACGATGAGGTTGTTGCCGCCTTCCGCGGTCCGGCCGTAGCGCTGATAGGCGACGACCATCAGCGCGCCCGCCACCGGCATCAGGAAGATCAAATTAGGCGCCATGAACCGCGCCAGTGTGGCCCGATCCAGAGCCCACAGAAACAGCGCGCACAGTGAACCGACGACCGCCGCCATCGGGACGACGATCAGGACCCACTTGCCGAGACCGCGGACCTGCTGCAGCCGAAGCCCGAAGAACCCGACGGGAGACATCATGACGCGCTCCCCGGGATGCAGGGGACGGACGCGATATGAATTTCAGAGGAAGATGACTTCGGCGGACTCACGACCCCACTCCTCCGCCCCAAGCGGGGCGAGTTGAGTAGGAATCATCAGCTTCTCCTGGAAGCGGTTCGGCCACGATGGCCAGGCAGAATCCATTGCCGTCAGTTTGGATAACTAACAGCGGGAGTGTCAGTCAACATACTGACAAGCGAGTCGTCACGCCGGCACAATGCCCGGACGTGGCAGGCGCCTATCGGAGTTTCAGGAGATCGGCAGGTTGGTGGGGGAGGCAGGACTCGAACCTGCGAAGCCATGAGGCGGCTGATTTACAGTCAGCTCCCTTTGCCACTCGGGACACTCCCCCGCCCGTGCTGCCCTTCCCGCCTCGCTCATACGAGGGGCCGGAACGGCGGCCGAAGCGGACCCACACGCGGCAGGCCTGCAACAGGGCGCGGTTATGGGCGATGCGGCCCCCCGAAGTCAACCAATCCCATGACAATTTCCCTCACCCTTGGTCGCATGGCGCCATCCGGCAAATTGCCTTGGGCCGGACGGCATGGGACAAGCGGCCGATGAGTCCCAGGCAGCACAATTCCAGGCCGGCACACGGCGGCGGCGGCAAACGTCCGTTCGGCCGCCCGCACGACCGGCGCGAACGAGATTCTGACGGTCCTGTCGTGCTTTACGGCTGGCACACGGTGACGGCAGCGCTCACCAATCCGCGCCGGCGGATCCGCGCGCTGTGGCTGACCGAGAACGCTGCGCGGCGACTGGCCGAGGAGAATATCGAGACCCGGGTGACGCCGGAGATCGTCCGTCCGAGCCAGATTGATCACCGACTCGGGCCAGATGCGGTGCATCAGGGCCTGCTCGCCGAGGCCGAGCCGCTGGACAGCCCGCGGATCGACACCCTGCCCCAGCGCGGCATCGTCCTGGTGCTCGACCAGATCACCGACCCGCACAATGTCGGGGCGATTCTGCGCTCGGCGGCGGCCTTCGCGATCGAGGCAGTGGTGACGACTGCGCGGCACAGCCCGGAGGCCACCGGCGTGCTGGCGAAGTCCGCGTCGGGCGCCCTGGAGCTGGTGCCGCTGGTGCTGGTCCAGAACCTCGCCCGCGCCCTGACCGAGCTCAACGAGCGCGGCTTCCTCACCGTCGGTCTCGACAGCGAAGGCAGCGACGACCTCGCCAATATCGAGCTGCGTCAGCCGCTGGCGCTGGTGCTCGGCGCCGAGGGCAAAGGGCTGCGCCAGCTCACCCGCGAGACCTGCAGCACCGTGGCGCGGCTCGACATGCCGGGCGCCATCAAGAGCCTCAACGTCTCCAACGCGGCGGTGCTGGCGCTGTATATCGGCGCCAGCCGGCTCGGCCTGCGCTGAAACGACAACGCCCGCCAACCTCACGGCCGATGGGCGCTGCTGATCTTCTTCGAACTGATCAGTACGGCCGATGCATCTGCATGTGGCGGCCGTAGCCCTGCGACATGCCGCGCGGCGGCATGCCGTAATGCGCGCGCATCATGTGGCCGTGGCCCATGCCGTGGCGGTGCATCCCGTAGCGATGCATGCCATAGCGATGCATGCCGTAGTGACCGTGGTGACGCCAACCGTAATGGCCGTGGCCGCGATAGCGGTAGATCGCCGGGCCGCGCCACGCCGGCGCGCCGGCATAGCGGTGCGTGAACGCGTCCGCATAGACGCCCCCGCGATAGCCGTAATCATAGGCGCTGCCGCCCCAGCCCGACACTGCGCGAGTAGAATAGGTCGGCACCGGCGCGAAATTGCCCGGGCCGCTGAAAACCGGCCCCTGATTGACGTAGTAGTACTGCGTCGGATCGGGCAGCCGCTCGAACGCCGCCGCGCCATAGCCCATGCTGTAGCCGTATTCTATCGGCGCATAGGCCGGCGTGCCGCACGGCGACGCCACGACCACCGGGCCGCACGAGCCGCAGCCGCTGGAAAAGCCGCAGGCCATCGCCGGCGCGGCGCTGACGGTCACCACGGCCGCAGCCGCCACCAATCCCGAAATCAACTGACGCATCACTCTCTCCTGGGTACTCGTTTTCTTGTTTGAACGCCTGGCTCGATGACGGCCGCTAACCGCGCGGCCGCCGATAGTCGAACCGCTCGCGCGGCTCGGGCGCCACCGGATCGAGCGGCGGCGCGATGATCACCTGGGGCGGATCCATCGGCACGGCGGGCGCAGCCGGCGCCGGCGGATTGGACTGCACTTCCCAGGATTGATGGAAGCTCTCGGCCGGCTTCGGCAGTTGCCGGTTCGCCGGCGGCTCGATCTCGAGCCGGCCGTAGCCCGGAATGGTCTTGGACATCGGGTAGTAGTGGCCGACCTGCGGCAAAACGACCGGCCGGCCGCCATAGATCGTCGGCTGCACGTGGGTTCCGCGCTCGAGGCCCCAATCGCCCTCGACCACCGCGTAAGAGGCGTCGCGGCCATTGATGATGATCGGCACGCCGGGACGGCCCGGCCGCACATAGGCGAAGCCGCCGCTCTCGGCCAAGGCCGGCGCGGCAGTCACGATGACAAGCGTCAACGCCAGCGCGGTGCGCGGCATGGAAAAATCCTCCGGCATGGGACGACGGTAGTCGAAAAGGCTGGCCGATGAGTTAAGCCGGGGGTGCTAACCTCCGGTAAGCCTAATGGGTCCTTCAGGACCGGCGGCTGCGTCATTGCGGACGCCGCAACGATGCCGCGCGCCCCGCTCGACGAAGGGCGAATGGCGACCCGGGGCAGCCCACCGGAGGCCTTGTCGCGGCGCAGCGCCGCTGCTAGCTGTCAGGCCACGTGCCGGCGTAGCACAGCGGTAGTGCAGCGGTTTTGTAAACCGAAGGTCGGGAGTTCGATCCTCTCCGCCGGCACCACGACGATCGCATCACTGCGCCAGCGGCGCTGTCACAGATCGATCGCCATCAGCCGGGTCTCGGCCCCTTCCCATGCTGTCGTGTCGACGACGCTCCAGCCCAGGCGCTGATAGAACGCCGCCGCGTCGCGCGTGTACAAGAACAGGCGCGTAAAGCCGCGCAGCCTCGCTTCGTCCTCGACGGCGCGCACCAGGGCCTCGCCGACGCCGGCACGGCGATGCTCGGGCGCGACGAACAGGCCGGCGAGCCACGGCGACACGTTGTGATTGGGGGCGATCTCCGAGGGCACCAGCAGGCAGGTGCCGGCCGGCACGCCGTTCAGCTTCGCCAGCAGCGCCACCTGTCGCGTTTGATCCTGCACGAAGCTCTCGAGCCGCCGTCGCTCGTCTTCGGTGCTCGAGCCGAGCACAGGAAACGCCTCCGCACGCCAGCGCGCGCAGATGCCGATCTCCGGCGCGCCGGGCGTCAGCACGGTGATGTCGATATGGCTCATGATGTGGCCGCTGCCGCGGTGAAACGCACCGTCGGGATCGGCGACAACAATCACAGCCGGAGGCGGAGCTCCAGGGCGCGGCTGGCCCAGACCGCAGCCGCCCTCTCAAAAAAAGCCTTCAGCGATGGCTCGCCACCGCCGCGGCGATCTTGCCGTGGAGCACCACGCCGAACCAGATCACCAGCGTCGACAGGCCGGCGGCGGCGATCACCAGGACATCGGGTTGATTCATCTGAACGGCCCTCTGCTGCCGGTCCAAAGGTTCGCCAAGGTTCGCCAAGGCACGTCGAGCGCAATGGCTTCTGCAGACCGGATCATGCAGGGCGGGACTATCGCGAGGTGCTGCACGGCCGGCTTTGACCGCCGTCAATCGGCCGGCTGGCCCCGTAACCGGGACAGCGGACGGACGGCGTCAGAGCCAGCGGCCGAACAGCACGGCGCAGTTGATGGCGCAGGCGGCGCAGAGCGCCAGCGTCAGGCCGAGCTGCACGCCACCGAGGCGGGTCTGGGCGATGATCGTCATGGCCGAACCATCGGGCGATTCTGCCTGCGGAGTCCCGACCGATATTTTTGGCCGGTTGTTCGCCGGTTAAAGGTCTCGTTAACCTTCGATTCCGGGGCCCGGGGGGCCGTTCCGGACAGCAAAAAGGCCGGCGCGAGGCCGGCCTTTTCCACACAAAAATGTCGATCGGCTCAGTAGGCCGTCGCCGTGTTCCCACCCCAGCCGAAGCGGTAGTTGATGCCGGCCTTGATGGTGTGCTCCTCGTTGCGGAACGAGGCGCCGGCGATGGGCGCCGGGCCTGTGAAGCTGGTGTTGTCGAAGTGGTAGTACTGATACTCGATCTTGCCCCGACCAGTTCGGCGCGAACATGTATTCGAGGCCGCCACCGACGGTGTAGCCGTCCTTGCTGTTGTTGGACACCGAATAGGCCAGCGGCGTACCGGCGAAGCTCACGCCGAGGTTGCTGTCACGCCAGGCGTAACCGCCCTTGGCGTAAAGCAGCGTCGGGCCCCAGGTGTAGCCGAGCCGACCGGTGACCGAACCGAGGCCGCGGTTGTCCTGCGTCACCAGCGTACCGCCGGGGAAAAGGACGCCGCCATTGTTGCCCGACGGCAGCCAGCTGTACTGCGCCTCGATACCGACCACCCAGTTCGGAGCGAACTGATAGTCCGCACCGCCCTGCACACCGCCGAGGAAGCGGCCGTCGCTGCCGTTGATGCTGTTGTCGCCACTGAAGGCGCCGCCGATGTGGCCGCCGATGTAGAAGCCGGTCCAGTTGTAGACGACCTGCGGCGCGGTGTAGGCCGGCGCCTTGGTGTAGGGTCGCGCCGCGAGATCGGCGGCGGACGCGGAACCGGCAAACGCGATCGCGGCGATCGCAGCGGCTGAAGCAAGCAGAACCTTTTTCATCGTGTCCCTCATTCTCGATGTTGCCCTATGGTTCCGAAAACATCGTGGCCTGAGTTTGGTTGCTCGGCGGAAAACCCGCGGCAGCACTTGGACTCCGACTGTGACCTTCGAGCAACAAAATGGAACTCGTCCGAATTAGTCGCGCGACGGAGCACAAAAGGCGGGTTCAGCGCGACAATTTTTCGAGTTCCGGGAATGGCGCATAGACCGCGCCTGCGCAGAGCTCGGCAAACGGCCCGCCGACCCGATCCGGCCGGCCGCCGACATGCACGATGGCGAGCTGCTGCTGCTTGCCGCTCGGCATGGTGAACCGCACGCACGACAAGTAGCGCGTCCGGCCGGCGACTTCGCGCGGCATCGGATCGGCCTGCATGGCAGCGTGCAGCCCTGTGGGGTCGTTCAGATAGCTGCGCAGGAAAGCGGGAATGTCGCTGCGGTAATTTGTCGGGAATGGCTGCGGACCGTCGCCAGCGCCGTCGTCGCCGACACTGGAGCCACCGCCGAACGCGCAGCCGCCGAGCAGCACGGCAGGCAGTGCGGCGAACAGCAAGCGGCTGACAACTATGCGGCGGATCATCGGCAACCGGCTTCTCGACCAGGCGGCAGGAATCAGCAACGCTTACCCGCTCGCCGCCGCAAATCCAATCCCGCCGATTGCAGCGCGGCACCGTACCGGCCTCGCGGGCCGGCACGGTGCGGCGAAGCCTCAGCCGCGCGGCTTGACCGTGTGGCGAACGGCGGCGCTGTTGAACCGCGACTTGCCGGCCTGATGCTTGGCGAGGTGATGACGTTTGGCGTGGACACTGGCGACGTGATGACGCTTGCCGTGCATGGAGACGTGCTTGCGGACGTGATGCTTGGCAGCGTGCTTGCTGGCGTGCGCGGCCGGCTTGATGGTCTTGACGGCGGACGTCTTGGCGGCGGTCGTCTTGGCGGCGGCGGTCGCGGCCGGCATCGGCTTGGCGGCGTCCGTCTTGGTGGCGGCGAAGGCCGGAGCGGCCAGCATCGAGACGGCGATCAGCGCGGCGGACAGAGACTTGATCATGGTGAGCTCCCGTTAAGCATGAGTGACTAAGCGTCGATCGCACCCGGTCGGACGAGTTGTCGGCTCGGCAGTTGCTTGGGCAGTTGCTTGGGGCCGGTTTCGATCATGGAGCCATGGTGGCGCGGCGGCGCTGAACCGGTTCTGAAGCCGGATGGCAGCGACCGTTCATCTGCCTGAACCTTTGGTTAGCTTGCGCCCCTGCCCGGCTCGACAAGCATGGGCCAACTCGTATAGACGGGCGCGTCGAAACCGGCTTCATTCGAGCTTTCGAAGCCGCCCATAAGGCCGCACCCGATGAGTCCCTCCGCGCGGCGCGACCGCATCATCCAGGACAACAGCGCCGGCCGTGGCGGCAGCAAGCCGCGCGGCGACGTCGATCGTATTGCCTTCGTCGCCTCGACCAGCACCGAGGCCCAGGCGGCGTTGGCGCAGCTCGTCGCACTCTACGGCAATCACGACAGCCAGGACGCCGACGTCGTCGTCGCGCTCGGCGGCGACGGCCTGATGCTGCAGACCCTGCACCAGAACATGCGCAGCGGGACGCCGATCTACGGCATGCATCGCGGCACGGTCGGCTTCCTGATGAACGAGTACTCCACCGTCGACCTGCGCACGCGGCTGAAGGCGGCGCGCGAGACGGTGATCCATCCCTTGCTGATGCGCGCCACCGATATCTACGGCGAAGCGCACATCCACCACGCCATCAACGAGGTCTCGCTGTTTCGCCAGACCCATCAGGCAGCACGGCTGCGTATCATCATCGACGAGCGCGAACGCATGAGCGAACTCGTCGCCGACGGCGTCATGGTGGCGACGCCGGCCGGCTCGACCGCTTATAATCTCTCGGCGCAGGGCCCGATCCTGCCGATCAACGCCCAGCTCCTCGCCCTCACCCCGATCTCGCCGTTCCGCCCCCGCCGTTGGCGCGGCGCGCTATTACCCGACAACGCCTACGTCGTCATCGAAGTCCTCGAAGTCGACAAGCGCCCTGTCGCCGCAGTCGCCGACCACGACGAAGCCCGCGACGTCCGCCGCGTCGAAGTGCTGTCCGACAAGACCATCTCGATGAGCATGCTGTTCGACCCCGGCCACAGCCTCGAGGAGCGCATATTGAGCGAGCAGTTCGGGGGGTGAGACTTAAGGCGGACGGTACTGACGGCGACCGACACGCCCAGGTGCGGTACTATGTTCCCGGATTTACGCAGAGCGATGCACCCCGCCTGATCTCCGGTGCCCAAGCACGGCAAGAGTTCGCTACCTTCTGACAATTGAGTTGCGATCCTCGGATTGTACAATCCGCGCATTGCTATCTTCAATTGTTGTGATGTGCTGCGTGACTAATTGCGACGTCGATCCTTTCATTGCGCGTTGGCAAAATCGAGAAGGCGGACAGGAGCGGGCAAACTACGGCCTGTTTTTGACCGAACTCTGCGACGTCATCGGCGTCGAGCATCCGCAGCCGGCGGGCGCCACCCACGAACACAACGACTACGTGTTCGAGCGTGTGGTGAAGCTAGCCGGTCCCGCCGGCGAGTCGTCAGGACGAATCGATCTCTACAAGAAGAACAGCTTCGTCCTTGAGGCCAAGCAAAGCCGTCGTCCCGGCGAGCGCAATCAGATCAGGGTCGGCAACGATCTCGTCGATTCCGAGTGTAACGATATCACGCGCGGCCGTCGCGGTGCCGAACGGGCCTGGGACGTGTTGATGCTGAACGCAAAGCTGCAGGCGCAGGACTATGCGCGCGCCCTACCCGCTTCGCATGGCTGGCCGCCGTTCATCCTGGTCTGCGACGTCGGCCATTGCATCGAGGTCTATGCGGATTTCTCCGGCCAAGGCAAGAACTACACGCAGTTTCCCGATCGCCAGCGTTTCCGCATCTATCTCGAGGATCTTCGTAGCGACGAAATCCGCGATCAGCTACGCCGTATCTGGAACGATCCAACTTCGCTCGATCCTGCGCAGAAATCCGCAAGAGTGACGCGCGATATCGCCAAGCGGCTCGCCCAAGTGTCGGTGGCACTGGAGAAGCAGCACCACGCCGCCGAAGACGTCGCGATGTTTCTGATGCGCTGCCTGTTCACGATGTTTGCTGAGGATGTCGGGCTGCTGCCGAAGAAATCCTTCAAAACACTGCTGGAAGCCTGCGAGTTGCGCCCAGACACTTTCGTTCCCAGCGTCACCCAGCTCTGGGAAGCGATGGACACAGGACAATGGGCGCACGCCATCAAAACACAAGTGAAGAAGTTCAACGGCGAATTCTTCACGCGCCGCTTCGCGCTGCCGCTCGGCCGCGAGGAGATCGGCGAACTGCGCCGCGCCGCTGATCACGACTGGAACGACGTCGATCCCTCGATTTTCGGCACACTTCTCGAGCAGGCGCTCGATCCGCAGGACCGCAAGAAGCTCGGTGCCCACTACACACCGCGCGCTTACGTCGAACGGCTGGTAATCGCTACAGTGATCGAGCCCCTACGCGAAGACTGGCGCAACGTGCAGGCAACCGCCGAAACCCTGCGCAGCAGTGGTGATCTCAAGCGAGCGGCCGCCGAAGTGAAGGCATTCCACGAACAACTCTGCTGTACGCGCGTGCTCGATCCAGCCTGCGGCACCGGGAATTTCCTCTACGTCGCACTTGAAATGATGAAGCGGCTCGAAGGCGAGGTGCTGGAGGCGCTCCTCGATCTCGGAGGCCAGGAAGCTTTGCGCGGGCTCGGCTCGCACAGCGTTGACCCGCACCAATTCCTCGGCCTCGAAATCAATCCGCGTGCCGCGGCAATCGCCGAATTGGTGCTGTGGATCGGCTATTTGCAATGGCACTTCCGCACCAAAGGGGGACCGCCGGAGGAGCCGATCCTGCGCGCCTTCAAGAATATCAAGGTGAAGAATGCCGTCCTCGACTGGGACGGCGCACCGCTGCCAAAAATCGTGCGCGGCCATGAGACCTACCCGAACCCGCGCCGTCCCGAATGGCCGCCGGCGGAGTTCATCGTCGGAAATCCGCCCTTTATTGGCGGCAAGGATATTCGCGCGCGCGTTCCCTACGCAGAAGCCCTATGGACGGCACATTCTCACATGAATGAGTCCGCCGACTTCGTGATGTACTGGTGGGACCGGGCTGCGGATCTGCTAACACGCAAGGGGACGGTGCTACGACGCTTTGGTTTAGTGACAACTAATTCGATCTCGCAGGTGTTCCAGCGGCGAGTAATGGAGCGACACCTGAAAGCGAAAAAGCCAATCTCGTTGACTATGGCGATCGCTGACCACCCGTGGACCAAGGCAACCCCAGACGCTGCCGCGGTTCGGATTGCAATGACCGTGGGAGCTGCGGGCACGACCGAAGGTATCTTGCAGGAAGTAATATATGAAGCCGGCCTCGATACGGACGCGCCCGAGATAAAATTTGGATATCAATTTGGCTTCATCAATCCTGACCTTACTGTTGGCGTCGACGTAACGTCAGCCAAAGGGCTGGAAGCAAACGGGGGGCTTTGCTCGCCGGGCGTCAAATTGCACGGCTCTGGATTTATCGTTTCCAAGCAGCAAGCGGAGCATCTTGGTTTGGGACGTCGTCCAGGTTCTGAATTGCACTTCAGAGATTACCGAAATGGGCGAGACCTCACAAATAGAGCACGCAACTCAAAAGTGATGAC
>NZ_BADD01000358.1 GCF_000333455.1 Rhodopseudomonas sp. B29 | reverse complement strand
GCCTCGATCTATCCGAAACCACAGCCTCGATCAGCAACTCGACCTCGAGCGCGATCTGCAGGGCGAAGCCGGCCGCCTGCCCGACTATGCCGAAGGCGTCACTGCCTTCATGGAAAAGCGCGCGCCGAAGTTTGTCGGGAGGCAGTGATGGACGCGCGCAACACCCTCTCGGCTCAGGACATCGCGCAGGCCTGCGCCGATGCCATGTGGCGGGACGACCGCGCCAGCAAGGCGCTCGGCATGTCGATCGTCCGCATCGCGCCGGGCGAAGCGGTGTTGTCGATGCCGATCCGCAAGGACATGACCAACGGCCACGACATCTGCCACGGCGGCTTCATGTTCACGCTGGCGGACTCGGCCTTCGCCTATGCCTGCAACAGCTACAATCAGCGCACCGTCGCGCAGCAATGCGCGGTGACCTTCATGCGGCCGGTGGCGGCCGGCGAAACGCTGACCGCACATGCCATTGAGCGCGCCAAGGCCGGGCGCGGCGGCATCTACGACGTCACGGTGCGCGACAGCAAGAACGTGGTGGTCGCCGAATTCCGCGGCCACTCGCGCACGATTTCCGGCGAGCTGCTCGGCGGCACGCCGGCGGAACACTCATAAGAAAAACGATCCGGGAGAGCCCCATGTTGCAGATGCCGTTGCGCAAGCTGAACCAACTGACGCCGCAGCCGACCGAGCTCGACCGCTTCGAGACCGCATCCACCGACGAGCTGCGCGCCTGGCAGTTGGAACGGCTCAAATGGTCGCTGCGCCACGCCTACGACAACGTCCCGCATTATCGCGCCAAATTCGACGCCGCCGGCATCCACCCGGATGATCTGAAGAGCCTGGACGATCTCGCCCGTTTTCCTTTCACCACCAAGGCGGATCTCCGCGACAACTATCCGTTCGGCATGTTCGCCGTGCCGGAGAAGGATGTCGCACGCATCCACGCCTCGTCCGGCACCACCGGCAAGCCTACTGTGGTCGGCTACACCAAGCGCGATCTCGAGATCTGGAGCGATGTGGTCGCGCGCTCGATCCGCGCCGCCGGCGGACGCGCCGGGATGAAGCTGCACAATGCCTACGGCTACGGCCTGTTCACCGGCGGCCTCGGCGCCCATGCCGGTGCGGAGCGGCTCGGCTGCACGGTGATCCCCGTGTCCGGCGGCATGACCGAACGCCAGGTGCAGCTCATCAACGACTTCAAGCCCGACATCATCATGGTGACGCCGTCCTACATGCTGGCGATCCTCGATGAATTCAGGAAGCAGGGTCTCGATCCGCGCAAATCGTCGCTGCGCGTCGGCATCTTCGGCGCCGAGCCGTGGACCAATGCGATGCGCGAGGAGATCGAGGAAGCCTTCGACATGCATGCCGTGGATATTTACGGCCTGTCGGAAGTGATCGGCCCCGGCGTCGCCAGCGAGTGCGTCGAGACCAAAGACGGCCTGCACATCTGGGAAGACCACTTCTATCCGGAAGTCATCGATCCCTTCACCGGCAAGGTGCTGCCCGATGGCGAAGAAGGCGAGTTGGTGTTCACGTCGCTCACCAAGGAAGCGATGCCGATCATCCGCTACCGGACGCGCGATCTGACGCGCCTGTTGCCCGGCACCGCGCGCAGCATGCGACGGATGGAGAAGGTCACCGGCCGCAGCGACGACATGATCATCCTGCGCGGCGTCAACGTGTTTCCCACCCAGATTGAAGAAAAGCTGCTGAACATTCCGGGCTTGTCGATGCACTACCAGATCGTGCTGACGCGATCGGGCCGCATGGACGAGATGGAGGTTCACGTCGAGGCGCGTCCCGACTTCACCGATCCCGTCGCCCGCCAGGCTGCCGCCACGCGCCTGGAATCGGCCATCAAGGACACGATCGGCGTCTCCTCCCGCGTCGTCATTCTCGACGTCGACGGCATCGAACGCTCCGTCGGCAAGGCGCGACGTATCCTCGACCGTCGGCCGCGGGGCTAGATCTCAAAGGACTTCGAGTCAACATGGCACGACCTCGCGCCAATAATTACGAAGACAAACGCCGAGCGATCCTCGATCGCTCGGGGAACTGTTTTCCGAATTCGGTTACGACCGCCCCTCGATGACCAAGATTCGCCGCAGCCTGCGGCGTGTCGAAAGCCAATCTCTATCACTTCTACAAGGACAAGGACGAACTGCTGTTCGACGTCATTCGCGTCCATCTCGAAGACCTCAAACCACGTCGTCGAAGCCGCCGACCAACCCGATCTGCCGCCGCAGGAGCGATTGCGCAATCTCGTCGCCGCTCTGCTCGAGGCTTACCGCGACGCCGACTCCCAGCACAGCGTGCAGATCAGCAGCATGCGCTTCCTCTCCGAAGAACGGCAGACCGTGCTGAAGAACATGGAGCGCGATCTGGTGCGCGTGTTCTCCTCTGCCGTCCTCGGCGTCGCGCCGCAGATCAAGGATACGACCATGCTGAAGCCGGTGACGATGTCGCTGTTCGGCATGCTGAACTGGCACTATCTCTGGTTCCGGGCCAGCGGCCCGTTCAGCCGGGCCGACTATGCCGATCTCGTCACCAAGTTGATCGCCGATGGCACACGCGACCTCATTGCCGCGCCTGTCATCGCGCCGAAACGCTCGGCGGCGCGCCGCAAATAGCCAGATGTCTCCGGCATCCAACTCCTCCAGCAAGAGAGCAGTCTCATGAAACTCCAGAGCTACGTTCAAGGACAATGGGCTGCCCCGACCGCAAACCTGATCGAGATCGCCAGCGCCGTCACCGGCGATGTGGTGGCGCAGGCGTCGAGCGGCGGCCTGGATATGAAGCAGGTGCTGAACTATGCGCGCAGCGTCGGCGGCCCCCGGCTGCGCCGCCTGACCTTCCATCAGCGCGCGGACTTGTTGAAGAAGCTCGGCCAGCAGATCACCGAGCGCAAGGATGAGCTGTACAAGCTGTCCTTCATGACCGGCGCCACCCGCATCGACAACATGATAGATGTCGACGGCGGCATCGGCACGCTGTTCGCTTATGCCGGCAAGGGCCGCCGCGAGCTGCCGAATGCGACCTTCCTGCTCGACGGTGGCATCGAGCCGTTGTCGAAGGGTGGCACCTTTGCGGGCCGGCATATCAGCGCGCCGCTACATGGCGCCGCCGTGCATATCAACGCGTTCAACTTCCCATGCTGGGGCCTCCTGGAGAAACTGGCACCGGCTCTGCTCGCCGGCGTCCCCGTCGTCACCAAGCCGGCGACCGTCACCGCTTACGTCGCGCATGCACTCGCGCGCATGATCGCGGACTCCGGCATCCTGCCCGAGGGCGCGTTCCAGTTCGTCGTCGGCTCGACGGGCGATCTGTTCGATCACTTGACCTGCCAAGACGTGGTGTCGTTCACCGGCTCGGCCGAGACGTCACAAACCCTTCAGCGTCATCCGGTGATTGCGCGCGAGGCCGTGCGCTTCATCGCCGAACGCGACTCGCTCAACGCCGCGATCCTCGCGCCCGACGCCGCACCGGGGACGCCCGAATTCGACCTGTTCGTCAAAGAGGTCGTCAAGGAGATGACCGTGAAGGCCGGGCAGAAGTGCACGGCGATCCGCCGCGCCATGGTGCCCGCGGGTCATGTCGACGCGGTCATCATCGCGCTACGCGAACGGCTCGGCAAGTTCGTCATCGGCAATCCCGAACTCGAAAACGTCCGGATGGGTTCGCTGGTCGGCCTCGCGCAGCGCCGCGATGTGCTGGCGCATGTCGCAACGCTGCGCGGCGAAGCCGAGCTGGTGTCCGGCGATCCCGACAACTTCACCGTGGAGGGCGCCGATGCCAAACGCGGCGCCTTCGTGCCGCCGCTGCTGCTGCATTGCGCCGATCCTCGCCGCGCCACCAGCGTGCACGAGATCGAGGCCTTCGGCCCGGTCTGCACCGTGATGGGCTATGACGGGCTCGACGACGCCATCGCGCTCGCCAATCGCGGCGGCGGCAGCCTCGTCGCTTCGCTCTACACCCACGACATCAAGACAGCCGCCGAGGTCACCTTCGGGATCGGCAGCTTCCATGGTCGTCTCGTGGTGATCGATCGCGATTGCGGCAAAGAGCAGACCGGCCATGGCTCGCCGATGCCGCAGATGGTGCATGGCGGCCCCGGCCGCGCCGGCGGCGGCGAGGAGCTCGGCGGCATTCGCAGCCTGCAGCACTATATGCAGCGCACCGCCCTGCAGGGCTCACCCACCATGCTGGCCGGCATCACCGGAAGCTGGACCAAGGGCGCGCCCGTGGTCGAGGAGAAGCATCCGTTCCGCTATCACTTCGACGATATGGCGATCGGCCAGAATTTTGT
>NZ_BADD01000359.1 GCF_000333455.1 Rhodopseudomonas sp. B29 | reverse complement strand
TGTTGTTGAAGGCGTCGGTGCGCGTCGTGATGTCGACCACGCCGGCGGTGCGCAGGCCGTATTGCGCCGGCAGCGCGCCGGTCAGCAGCGTCATTGTGCCGATCATCGACGTATCGAGCATCTGGCCGAAGCCGCTGACGCCGTCCGGCAGAGCGATGCCGTTGATGCGGTACTGCACATTGGCGTGCTCGTTGCGCACGTGCAGATCTCCGCTGGCGGCGGAGTCCTGCGACACGCCGGGCGCTTGCAACAGCACCTTGTCGAGCGTCGCATTGGCGGCCTGCGGCAGCGCCACGATCGCCGCGTGACTGATATCGAAGGCGCTGGCGCCGTTGGGCTTGAAGATCGCCTGCCGCGCAGTGTCGAAGCCGGCATGCCGGGCGGCGGTGATCTGCTCGGCCGTCTGCGGGACGGCCTCGGCGGTTCGTTCCCGCGGCGCTGCCGCACCGCCGCGTCGGGCGCGGGCGATGGTCCGGCCCTTCTTGCGCTGCGCCGGATGCGGCGTCTGCTTCGGCTGGATGACGTCGATTTCCGGAAGATTGGTGGTGCCCTTGGGCGTCGCACTCTGCGCCAGCCCGGGCGAACTGAGCGCGACCAGCAG
>NZ_BADD01000360.1 GCF_000333455.1 Rhodopseudomonas sp. B29 | reverse complement strand
CCGACGAACGCGCCGTTGCGGATGACGAGAATACGGTCGCACAATCCGATCAGCTCCATCAATTCACTCGACGTCAGCAGCACGCCGCCTCCCTTGCCGGCGAAATCGCGCAGCAACCGGTAGATCTCGGTCTTGGCGCCGACATCGACGCCGCGGGTCGGCTCTTCGATCAGCAGGACGTTGCAACCGGCCGTCAGCCACCGCCCGAGCAGAACCTTCTGCTGATTGCCGCCCGACAGGCTGCCGACCGCCTGCGACAGGCCGGTTGCCGCCAGATGCAGCGACTTCGCCAGTGTCTTCAGCAGATCGCGCCTGATACGCACGCGCGCCAACGCGCGCTGGATCGCCAGAATGCCGAGCGACAGGTTCTCGCCGATCGGCAGATCGAGAAACAGGCCTTCGGTCTTGCGATCCTCGGGCACGAAGCCGATGCCTCGCCGCACATTCTCGGTGCGGCCAAGTCCGAGATCGAGCGGTTGCAACGCGGTTCCGTCGCCGGCCGCCTTGCGCACGTCTCCGTCGACCGGCGGAGTCACGCCGGCGAGGCAGCGCATCACCTCGCGTTGGCCCTGCCCTTCGAGTCCGGCGATGCCGAGGATCTCGCCGCGCCGGAGCTTCAGGTCGATCGGCTTGCGGTCGGCATGAACCTGCAGCTGCTGGGCTTCAATCAGCGGAGGACCGAAGCCAGCCGCGCGCGGCGGAAACAGATCCTGGATCGAGCGGCCGACCATTGCGGTCACCAGGGCGCCAGGTGTCATCTCGCGCGTCGGCCTTGTCAGCACGTGCTGACCGTCCTTCAGCACCGTGACGGTGTCGCACCAGCGCGCGATCTCCTCCAGACGATGGCTGATGTAGAAAATCGCTTTGCCTTCTCGCTGAAGCTGCAGCATCAGCTGGCCGAGCTTATCGACCTCGACCTTGTTGAGCGCCGCCGTCGGCTCGTCGAAGATGAACACCGAGGCATTGGCGGAGACGCCCTTACCAATCTCGACGAGTTGCTGTTCGCCGATCGACAGATCGGAGACCGGCCGCTGCGGATCGAGATCGATACCGATCCGCGCCAGCAGCGCTGCGGCGTCCTTCAGCATCTGCCGATGGCGCACCATCATCATGCGGCGCGGCTCGCGGCCGAGAAACAGGTTCTCGGCCACCGAGAGATTCGGCAGCAGGGTGAATTCCTGAAACACGGTGGAGACGCCGTGCTTCAGCGCATCGCGAGGGCCGGTCAGGCGGACGCGGTGACCGTTGATCTCGACCTCGCCGGCATCGGGCTGATAGACGCCGGCGAGAACTTTCATCAGGGTCGATTTGCCGGCACCGTTCTCGCCGGTGACAGCGTGGATCGACCCGGCATGACCGGTGATCGAGACATCGCGAAGGGCCCTGGTGGCGCCGAAGCTGACGGAAACACCGCGCGCAACCACGACCTCACGTGCCTGGCCAGGCATCGTCATGACGGACACTCGATCACCTTTGGCTCGCTTATTTGCCGAACAGCTCTTTCAGCTTGGCCTCCGGCAGGGTCGACGGCACCCAATAGGCGTCGTTCAGATCGGGCCGATAGTACTTGTCGACATCCGCGTTGGTGATCGGCGCCGGATCGGAGAAGTAGCCCTTGTACATCTGCTTGCCTTCGAGCAGCGCCACCGAGGCGCGGACGACGGCCGGGCCGAGACCCGGCGTGAACACCGGCGCGACGCTCTTGACGCCCGAACTCTTCCACACCTTAAAGAACCCGTTGTTGCCCTCGCCGGTCATCGGCACCAGCGGCTTGCCGGCTTCCTTGAAGACTTCGATGCAGGCACGGGTCATTTCGGCGCCCGAGAACCAGATGCCGTCGACCGGCTTGCCGGAGAGCACCAGGTTTTCGCAGAGCTGCTTCGCCTTCGCGTAGTTCCAGTCGCCAAACACTTCGGCGGTGATCTTGATGTCGGTGCCTGCGATGGCCTTTTTGAAGCCCTCGTAGCGCAGCACTTCTTCGCCGACGCCGGCGACGCCGCGCACCGCCCAGATATTGCCTTTGCCCTTCAGCTCCTTGGCGAGAAACTCGCCGCCGACGCGGCCGAACGCGCCACCACCGCCGAACACTTCCAGCGTGCCATTGAGTTCGCCGTTGCTGGCGCCGAACACCACCACCGGGATGCCCTTGGCCACCGCCTTGTCGACCTGGGCCGCGACCACCGGGAAGGCGATCGGCGCGACGATCAGCAGATCGACGTTACGCGCCATCAGGTCTTCAATGTCGGCCACCTGCTTGGCAGGCTTCCAATCCGCCTCGAGAACGGTGAATTCGCCGATGTTCTTGTTGAGCGAAGCTTCGTACTTCATCTCCTGCAGCATCTGGACGATCCAGGTGTTGCCGACGCCCGGGAAGGCAAGGCCGATCTTCCACGGCGGCGCCTTCTTGAACTTGCCCTCGGGAACAACCTCCTTCGACGACGGCGCGATCAGGCCCGGCGGCAGCAACTGCACGTCCTCGGCCCAGCTTGCGACCGACGTCACAGTGCTGACCAGCATGGCTGCGGCCAGCGAAACCATGGCTCGCGTCAATCTCTTCATCGTATCCCCCCGGTGATCTTGTTCGTTTCAGGGGGCGCGGACATCACGTCGAGCACGCAGCCGAACTCCGCCGCAGCCCAACACCGACGCATCCTGTCCGTCCCAGCGGGACGGCGCACGACACGCAGCAGTGTGGGATCAGCGGCGCCCGAGTGGCGCAATCGCGGGATGAACCCGCACCTCCCTGTTCGTTATTTTCGTTTTAGCTTTCGTATTCTTCCTAAGTCGAAGCCGACGTCAAGGCAATTGCGCGCGAGAGTCGCAGGTAGCTGAGCTTGTGCACTGCGGTAACTCTCTCGAAAAGGCTAGCTCGCGCGCCTGGTGTTTCGCGCATCGTGACGAATGGCAGTTCGGCCGAACGACTAAACACACCGAAAAGGAAATGGCCGGGGACAAGCCCCGGCCATCGTTCGCATCGCAACTGATGAAGTGTGGCGCTGCCGCGCTCACTCCTCCTTGAAGCCGTACTCCTGATTATTGCCGGTCGCGCCGTAATATTTGTACGGCAGGAACTTGCCCGACATCGTGATCTTGACGCGGTCGCCCTTCGGGTTGGGCAGGCGGTCCATCACCATGTCGAAGTCGATCGCCGACATGATGCCGTCGCCGAATTCCTCTTCGATCAGCGCCTTCCAGGCCGGGCCGTTGATCATCACCAGCTCGTAGAAGCGATAGATCAAGGGATCGGTCGGCGGCATGGTGATGCCCTCGCCGCGCATCGGCACTTCGTTGAGCATCGCGGTCTCGACCTTGGAGAGACCGAACAGCTCGGCGGCGGCGGCGGCCTGCGGCTTGGTGAGCTTCATCTGGCCCAAGATGGCGCCGACCACCAGCACTTCGGAATGGCCGCCGATCTTTTCGCAGATGTACTTCCAGGTCCAGCCCTTCTCGCGCTTGAGGTCGAGCAGCTTTTCGGTGAGTTGCGCACGCTTCATCTGGGGGTCTCCTTGTCGATTGGGGTGTGTTGGATGAGTTGGGATCAGCGGGCGCGCAGCTGCGCCGCACCGGGAACGGCGACGCCGCTCGGCTGCGGCACCAGCGCCGGCTCTGCGAGTCCGGGACGCACCAGCGGCACGTTGCGATGATCGTGCTGCGGATTCTCGGCCGCGAAGCTCTTGCTGCGCGTCACCAGGAAATCGATGATGTGGTTGCGCAGCGCGTAGTAATAAGGA
>NZ_BADD01000361.1 GCF_000333455.1 Rhodopseudomonas sp. B29 | reverse complement strand
TGCAGAGGCCATGAACAGACCATTCGGTATCCCGGATTGCGCCCGGGGGAACGCCGCGCTATGTGCGACAGATGGGTTCAGCCAGTGCCTCCGTGAGCGATTCCCCGATTGCCGAAGCCACCGCGCCCCGGCTGTCGCCGCGCGACCGGCTGATCGACAGCGCCCGCGCGCTGTTCTGCCGCTACGGCATCAATTCGGTGGGTGTCGATGCCATCATCGAACACGCCGGCACCGCCAAGACGACGCTCTATAAGCTGTTCGGCTCCAAGGACGGCCTGGTCGAAGCCGTGCTCGAGCGCGAAGGCGCCGAATGGCGCAGCTGGTTTCTCGATTCGATCGACGGCCCCGGCGGCAGCGCCCGCGACCGCCTCGGCCGCATCGGCCCTGCCCTGCACGACTGGTTCACGCGGCCGGATTTCTACGGCTGCCCGTTCATCAATGCGGTCGGCGAAAGCGACAAGGCCGACGACCGCATGCGCAAGCTGGCGATCGCCCACAAGACCGTGGTGATCGACCGCCTCACCGCACTCTGCACCGAAGCCGGGATCAAAGAGCCGACCGAGATTGCCCACACTCTCGGCCTCGTCATCGACGGCGCCATCGTCATGGCGCTGGTCACACGCGACGCCGGAGCAGCGGATGTTGCGGGGCGCGCCTGCGCGGCGATTTTGCCGAGGTAGTTAGCGCGAGCGATACCGTAGAGTGGGCAAAGCGAAGCGTGCCCACGTCCGGATTCAGTTATTTCTGAAACACCGCTAACGTGGGCACGGCGCTCCGCGCCTTTGCCCACCCTACGGCCAAATTGCAGCCGCCTCGTCAACTCAGAAGCAGAAACGAAATCGCGACCGCCGCCCAACTTGCGCAGTGACTGTTTTGGGTATATTTTCCTCGGAATGCCGATCCGCTATGACGAGCCGCCGATCTACCGCCTCCGCGTCACCCGCGACGTCGCCGATGGCGACGAGCCGATGCAGGCGCCGCGGCCACGTGGCTCGCGCCGGCCGCATACCGACGGCAAGGTCGCGCAGGTCCAGCGGCTGATCGAACAGACGACGCTGACCTACGGCGAGATCAGCAAGAAGACCGGCGTCGGCCGCGCCAGCATCTGCCGTTGGACCCGCGACGGCGGCTGGAAGCGTCCGCTGTTCGCGCCGCGCGCCACCGACACGGTACCGAGCCCGCGCGCCAGCCAGAAGCTCAAAATGCGCAAGCTGGCCGAGCGACTACGCGTTCTCGCCGATCGCGCCGTCCGCGAACTCGAAGCGGCGCCGCAGGTCGATGTCGACAGGCTGATGGGCGCGCTGCAGGTGTTGAAGCTGGCCCGCCTCGAAGCCATGGGCCGCCACCGCCCCCGCCGCATCCCCGGCTTCAACCCACGCCCCGTCTCCTGGTGGGTCTCCCGCGACGAAGCCGTGCGCGCCGCGATCAAAGACTTCCACCGTGGCGGCGTGACGATCGATGCCGTGCCGCATGAAGCGATGGAGCTGGTCGAGGACGCGTATGCGCCGGCGGAGGATCATCCCGCACTGCACCCGCCGAAGGCCAGACGCGAACGACGGTGGCGGTGATGACGACCGCGGCCCCGGTGCTACCTCCAATGCAGTGTGGACTGTCGACAATCACCCCGGTCTGAACTGTCAGGAATCTACGCAGTCCGTGCCCGCGTCGCCCTCACCCCCTCCCTCTCCCGCAAGCGGGAGAGGGGGCGCGCTGTGGGCGCAGCTACGCTTCGAATGAACGAAAGCGTCGACACGCTTGTGGCGGACTCCCTCCCCCGCTTGCGGGGGAGGGAGGGGGTGAGGGCGACCCGAGCACTGACTCGGTAATCTCCCGGTTGCGCCCGTGAACACGTAGGAGCCTTTGTCTTTGCTCCCCCCACCGAGCGCGCCGTTCTGCGCGCCTTACTTGCCGATCAGTTCGAACGAAGACGTCACGGCACCTTCGGCCGGCACCGAGAAATACTCGACCCGGCGGGCCGGCTTGTTGTTGAACAACAACCGAGTCACGTCGGGACGTGAATAGTGGCCGGCCGGATCCGCCGAGGCCTTGGCGTAGGCGATCAGGCTCAGATCGATGTCGGCGACGACCAGCCCTTCCTCGTCCGACCCGAGATTGGCGCCGATCGAGCGGCCGTCGGGCGCGTAGATCCGGGAAAAGCCGCCGCCCAGATGGCACATCGCTTCCAACATCGGTTGGCCCTGGCACAGCACATCCCGCTGGGCCTCGTCGACCAGCGCGGTGGCGGCGACGACGAAGCACCCGCCCTCCACCGCATAAATCATCGCGGCGCCGTTGTTGACGGTCGGCCCCAGCGCATAGGCTTCGTCGGAAATCAGCGACAAAGCTGGCCACGCCCCGCAATGGATTTCTTCGTTCTGGCTGTACATCGCATATTTGCTGAGCGGCTGCAGATGCTCCCAGCACGACAACTGTCCGACGCGGCCGAGCGAGGTGGCGTTGACGACGAGGTCGCTGCCGTCGCCTTCGCCGAACACGCTGCGCTCGACATGGGTCGGCTTCAGCTTGCGGCGGCGCTTGATGATCTCGCCGGTCTCGGCGTAGTGCCACTGCGCAATATACAGGCTGCCGCCGTCGCGCTCCGATACGCCGAGCGACACCTGAATGCCGTTGCGCCGCGCCGCCTCGGCGATCGCGCGATCCTCCTCGCCGCCCGCCTGCATGCTGTTATCGAAGTAACGGCCGACGAACTGCATCGCCCAGGCCGGCGGTCCCATCCAGATGTGATTGGGGTAGCCCGGCAACCAGACCTCGGGAAACACGACGAGCTTGCAACCCTGCCGCGCCGCCTGCTCGATCAGTCCCACCGCCTTCAAGACACCGGCCCGAAGGTCGAGGAATGCGGGTGCGGCCTGTACGGCTGCGACTTTGAATTGCCGAGACGACTGCATTGCTGGCCTCTTCGAGCGATGACGGTTTCAGCAAATCTAGCCTCGCCGACAGTGCCGGGCTTTTCCGTTTGGGCGTCATTTGTTGTGAATCCGGGCGGAGCCCGATAACGTCACGTCGGTCACTTGCAGGCGACCCCGGCAATGCTCGCACGATACGACACTGACCTCGTCCCTCCCCGGGATCGGATCGCCTACTGGCGCGAGGTGGTGTGCGCCAACTACGTGCAGCTCGACTGCGAGATCGGGACCACCCCCGAGGTCCGCGGCGCAATCGAGATCAGGCGCCTCTCCGACCTGTCGGTGTCTGAAGTCAGCGGGACCGGCGGCAAGGTCATCCGGCGCCCACGTGATATCCGCCGCGCGACCGAGGAATTCTTCCTGCTCAGTCTGCAGCTCGAGCAGACCACGACGATCAGTCAGCGCGGCGAGCGCACCACGTTGCGCCCCGGCGATATGGCGGCCTATAGCAGCACAGAGCCTTACGAACTCAGCATGCAGGATGGCTTTCGCCAGATCGTGCTGCAGATTCCCAAAGCCGCCTTGCTGCGCCGGATGCCCGACGCCGAACTGGCGCTTGGCCGGCGGATCGACGGCAGCACAGGCTCGGGGCATCTGATCGGCCAGAGTATCATTCAGTTCGGCAAGTACACGCCGGAGGGCAACGAGCGGCTGAACGATCATGTGGCGGATGTTTTGGCGGGCCTGTTTTCGGCGGCGCTGTCCAGCGCATCGGCGCCGGGCGCCGGCGAACTATCCTCCTCGACGCAGATGCTGCTCCTGCGTTCGCAAGCCGCCATTCGGCATCACTTCAGGGATGCCCAGTTCGATCGCATCGCACTGGCCCAGGCCGTCGGCGTATCGGTGCGCCGGCTCAATGAAATCTTCGCCACGCAAGACACGTCCGCCAGCGACGCCATCCGCGAAACGCGGCTGCAGATGGCGGCGGACGAGCTGACCGATCGACGCAAGGCCGGACTTACGGTCAGCGACATCGCGCTCCGCAACGGCTTCAACAACTTTTCGCATTTCTCGACGCTATTCCGAAAGCGCTTCCAGACGTCACCGCGCGACTGGCGGCGGACGAGCGGCAAGTAGCAGACGTGCAACTCGAAGGGTGGGCAAAGCGAAGCGTGCCCACGCGAAGGCTCGCAGACGTAGGCACCGCGCTGCGCGCCTTTGCCCACCCTACTAATTCAAGCACGAAGCCTCACTCCCTCCCCCGCTTGCGGGGGAGGGCTGGGGTGAGGGCGACCCGAGCACACTGACTCGCTCATCTCACGGCTGCAGCCGTGGACACGTCGTAACCTCTACCCCTCCCCCACCGCCTTCGCGGCAATCAGCGCGTCGATCTCCGCGCTGCTGTAACCCGCCTCCGCCAACACCTCGCGCGAATGTTCGCCCAGCCTCGGCGTCGGGCGGTGCATATTCGGCGGGGCTTCGGAGAACTTGGTGGCAGGCCGGGGCTGGATGGTCCTGCCTTCGCTCGGGTGATCGATGGTGGTGAAGTAATCGACCGCCTTGAGATGCTCGTGCTCGGTGATCTCGCTGATCTTCGCGAACGGCGTGTGCGGCACGTCGAGGCGTAGCAGCAACTCGTGCCACTCCGCCGTGGTGCGACTCGGGCCGATCTCGTGCATCGCCGCATAGATTCGGTCGATATGCTCGGCGCGCGCCACCGGATCGTTCACCTGCAGCTCCTCGATGAGCTCGGGCCGGCCGACCGCGGTGAAGAACGCGCACCAGTTGTCGCCGGAGTACGGCAGCATGGTGATCCAGCCGTCCTTGGTGCGCACCGGCTTCCGCTCTTTCATGCGCTTGTAGCCGGCGGGACCGATCGGCGGATCGAACGCGTAGCCGCCGAGCATCTCGATGCTGTTGAAGCCGGCGATGGTTTCCAGCATCGGCACTTCGACGAACTGGCCCTTGCCGGTGCGCTCGCGACTGAACAGCGCGGCCGACACTGCGCCGGCGAGCGCCTGACCGCAGATCTTGTCGCCGATCAGGCTCGGCACGAATTGCGGCGCATCGTCCGATCCGACCGACGACGCGAGGCCGGATGAAGCCTGAATGATCTCGTCGAACGCCGGCCGCGCCGCCCATGGGCCGTCCTGACCGAAGCCGGTCGCCGCCGCGTAGATCAGCTTCGGATTGAGCGCGGCGCACTCCTCATAGCCGAAGCCGAGCCGCGCCATCGCGACCGGCCGCACATTGGTAACCAGCACGTCGGCACTCGGGATCAGCCGCCGCAGCGCCGCCTTGCCGCCGGGATGCTTGAGGTCGAGCGCCACGCCGCGCTTGTTGCGGTTCACCGCCATGAAGTGGCCGCTCATGCCGCGATTGCGGAACGAGCCGCTGTAGCGCCACGTGTCGCCGCCGAGCGTCTCCACCTTGATGACGTCGGCGCCCCAGTCGCCCAGGATTTGCGTCGCATAGGGGCCGAACAGCACGCTGGTGAGATCGAGGATGCGAATGCCGGCGAGCGGCCCGGTCGGTTTGGTCATGGCGTGCCGGCCCACCCGGCTGATTCATGCCGCTGCTGTCCCATGCGGGATCTCCTTCTTGGCCGCATCGCCCACGCGATGCCGGCGGGGTCTCGCTCATACCCCGAAGGCCACCCGGTGTCGAACCGCCCGTGATGCGCGCGTGGCTACTTGCCGTAGCGGCGCACGAAGCCGTCGACCTCGGCGGCGATCAGGTCTTTGTCGTGGTCGATGGTGGCGACGTGGTAGGAGCGGTTGAGCCACAACAGCTCGATGCGGTCGGAGCCGACATTGTTGGCGATGACGTTGGCGTTGTTGGGCGACAGCACATGGTCGACGCGCGAGTTGATCACGAACGTCGGACACTTGATGCGGGACAACAATGCACGTGCGGTCGCCGCAAGGCCGATCGCGTGCTTCATGCAGACCACCGGAACCTCGGGATAGGCCAGCTCCTTGGTGTCAGTATCCATCATGTCGGAGCCGATGCCCGGGATGAAGTCGGGCATATCTCGCGCATAAGCGATCGCCGCCATGTCGGGCGATTCAATCTGGGCCGCCGCATTGATGGGAATCACGCCAGCGACTTTGTCCGGATGCATCGCAGCGAGATACAGCGACAGCGTGCCGCCCATGGACAGCCCCGCGACAAAGACCTTGTCGCACTTCGCCGAGATTTCGAGCAGCGCATCCTCGGCGGCGGCGACCCAATCGGCCGCGGTGGTCTTCGCCATCGCGGCGGGTGAGACGCCATGGCCCGGCAGACGCGGCCCCAGCACCGTGTAGCCTTTTTCACCAAGGCGTTCGCCGAGATAGCGCATGCTCTGCGGACTGCCGGTGAAACCGTGGACCAGCAGGACGCCGATCTTGCCTCCGTCAAACGAAAACGGCTCCGCGCCGGCCAGGACTGCATCACTCATCTAAGGCTCCTCTCGATGTTCGTCGTCGTCAGGTTTGACGCTTTGAATAAGCGATGGCCGCGACGATCACGATCAATCCCTGCAGCATCAGCTTGCCCGGCTCGCCGAGGCCAAAGCTGGTGAGGAAGTTGAACAGGAAGGTCAGCATGAAGGCGGCCGCGGCCGGGCCCCACATGCCGCCTTTGCCGGCGCCGAAATTGACGCCGCCGAGGATCGAGGCCGACAGTGAATTGAGTGCGAGATCCTGTCCGATATTGACGGTACCGACGCCGACGAAGCCGAGCAGGAAAAAGCAGCTCAGCACCGAGAACAGGCCCGACACCGTATGGGCGACGAGCACGATGCGGGCATGCGGAACGCCGGACATCTCGGCGGCGAGCGGATTGGAGCCGACGGCGCGAACGTAACGGCCGAACACCGTAAAGCGATCGACGTAGTACAGCGGAAACAGCACCAGGATCCACAGCATCGGCGCCACTGGGATGCCGCCGATGCGGCTGGTGACGACGTCTTTCAGGATCTGGGGAACGTCGCCGGGTGCGCGAAACTGGCTGAACGCGATCACGACGCCGGTCAGGATGATCGACATCGCCAGCGTCACGATCACAGCCGAGGCCTTGCGGACGGTGATGATCACGCCGTTGACGAAGCCGATGAACAGGCCGACCAGAATGCACAGTGCGATCGCCGCGAGCGGCGGCACCGGCACCGTGCCGCTGGTGAGAATGTAGCTCGTCACCGCCATGATGCCAGCGGACGACAGATCGATCGACCGGCAGCGAATGACGAGACTCTGTCCTATCGTCGCAAGGCCAAGCGGGGCCGCCTGGCGCAGCATCAGCATCAGGAACAGCGGCGCCAGCAGATGCGGGTGGGTGAAGTAAGCGATGCCAAGCAGGATCGCGAGCAACGGATAGGCCGGCGGCAGGCCCACAAGCCAGCGCCAGGTCGCCGCGATCGGGCTGGCCGCGCGCGGTTCAGCGACAGTCGTCACAGCCCGATGACCTTTCGTTTCTGCAGCGAAATCGCGACCAGCAGCAGCACGCCCGTGAAGGCGCTGCGCACGAAGGGCGAGATCCCCATCAGATTCATGCCGTTGGCGAGCAGCCCGAGCGTCAGCGCGCCGGTGACGGCGCCGAGCACGCCGCCGATGCCGCCGCTGAGCTGAACATTGCCGAGCGCAATCGCGGTGATTGAATCCAGCGCCAGCGGGCCGCCCATCGTCGGATCTGCCGAGGCGACGCGCGCCGACAGAAACAGCCCCGCACACACGGCCGACAGGCTGCAGAAGATGTAGGCCGCGATGATCGAAGGCACGACGCGCAGCCCGTTGAGATGCGCATTGGGCGGGCTGGCGCCGATGGCGTAGAAATGCAGCGCGAGCTGGCTGCGCCGCAGCAGCACATAGGTGACGCCGACCGCCGCCACGCACCAGACGATCGCGATCGGCGCGCCACCTATGTTCGATTGGGCGAGCGCCTGCAAGCCGGCTGGAATCGCGCTGCTCGGCGCCGGCAGAATGAAGTAAGCAACGCCTTGCAGGAAAGTCGCCATGCTGAACGTCATGATCAGCGGGTGCACGCCGAACACGGCCGTGCCGACGCCGTTGGCGGTACCGACCAAGACCGCCAGCCCAATGCACAGCGGGATCGCGGTGACGAGGCTATCCTGAGTCGAGAGCACGCAGCTCGTCAGGCTGACGAGGCTGCCAATCGACAGATCGATGCCGCCGACCAGCGCGACGACAAGCTGACCGAGCGAGCCGATCAGCAGCACGACGATCTGATTGACGAGATTCGACAGGTTCTCGCCGCCGATGAAATGCGGGGCGGCGAAGATCAGAAAGATGAAAACGACGATCGGAATGCCAAGGCTGATCGGCGAGCTTCCGAACCGTGGATTGAATACGCGTGCCATCGATACGCGAGTCATGGCACCACCCTCACGCCGCATGATGCGCCGGCGAGCCGCCGGGCAGAGCGAGATTGAGGATCGCCTCTTCGCTGGCCGACTTGCCGTCGAGTTCGCCGACGAACGCGCCGTGC
>NZ_BADD01000362.1 GCF_000333455.1 Rhodopseudomonas sp. B29 | reverse complement strand
AACGCCAGCGCCTGCGTCCATTGATCCAGCANCGCGACAAGATCGTCGCGCGCGGCCGCATCGGCCGTTTCATCGCGACCGGACAGCAGCCGGCCGAGCGTCGCGTACTTCGCGAGCGCCGTATCGTCCGGCGCGCGGGCCTGCAGCACCGCGATGTTGACCGCGGTGGCGGCGGCGACCAGCGTGCCGCAGACGACGCCGTGCGGGATCGGGAAGTACGCACCGAGCGGCGACGCCAGGCCGTGGACCGAGCCGAGCCCGGTCTGCGCCAGGCAGATGCCGGACAGCAGTGACGCATAGGCCATGCGCGACCGCGCCTCGGCCGCGCCGGCGCCGTCATCGCCGCCTTGATACCAGGTCAGCAATCCGTCTCGCGCCGCTTCGAGGCCCGACAGCGCCAGCGCGTCGGTGATTGGATTGGCGCGGGTGGAGACGTAGGATTCGAGCAACTGCGTCAGCGCATCCATGCCGTTGGCGGCGATTTGCGGCTTCGGACAGCCGACCAGCAGATCCGGATCGACGATCGCGGTATGTGCCACCAGCGCATCGTCGCGGAACGACTTCTTGAAGCCGTCCGCGCCGCGCTTCGACAGCACCGCATTCTTGGTGGCCTCTGAGCCGGTGCCCGCCGTGGTCGGCACCGCGATGAACGGCGTCGCCGGCCCGCGATACGGCGCCTCCGGTCCGACGCCTTCGAGATGATCGAGCACCGAGTTGCCCGGCTTCAGCAGCCCGGCAATCGCCTTGGCCGCATCGAGCGCACTGCCGCCGCCGAGGCCGATCACCGCGCCGATGTCGGCACTGCGGAGAGCGCGCACGGCGTCGTCGACCAGTTCGGGCGATGGTTCGTCGCCGACCTTGAGCCGCTCGCAGACGATGCCGCGCGCGCGTAAGCCATCGAGCAGCTTCGCCGACCACGGCGCCTGATCGAACGACCGTGCGCCGGTGACCAGCAGCACGCGCGTGCCGAACGACGCGGCCAGCGCCGGCAACTTGGCCGCCGCGCCGGCGCCGAATTCGATTTTCGGCAGACGGCCGATCTGGAAGGGAGGGATATTCACGCGAGGCTCTGCTGGTGATTTGCTGCCAGACTAGAGCAGTTGCGTTTCTGATGGAAATCCGACGGGCGCAGAGCGCCGCCCCAGGCACAACCTCATGGTGAGGAGGCGCGAAGCGCCGTCTCGAACCATGCGCTGCAGGCACCTGTAGCCTCATCCTTCGAGATGCCTCGGCTTCGCCCTACGGGCGATGCCGAGGCTCCTCAGGATGAGGGTTCAGTGCACCTGGAGGTACTGCGAATCCGCCGCCGCTCAGCGGCCGGCGCACATCTGCGTAGTTACTCCGCCGCGGCCATCATCGGTTGCGCCCCGAACGGCAGGCCTTCTTCGATCGGCAGCGACGGGTCGCGCGACCATTCGTTCCAGGAGCCGAAATACAGGCTGACGTCCTTGATGCCGGCCTCCTTCAGCGCCACCAGCGTGTTCGACGCACGCGCGCCCTTGAAGCAGTACAGCACCACGGGCGTATCGGGCGTGATGCCGACGCTGGCGCATTCGGCCAGGATCTCGTTCTTGGACTTGAACATCGGCCCAGCCGGCGACGGCTTCATCATCCGGTACCATTCGATCCACACGGCGCCCGGGATGCGGCCCTTGCGCGGGCAGAAATCCTTGCCGTAGGGCGAGGAGCTTTCCGCGACCCACTCGTCGACGTCGCGGGTGTCGAGCTTGACCTTGCTGCCATCGGCGACCGCCGCCTTCATGCCCTCGAGATCGACCAGGATCGACGCCGCAGCGGGGTCGACCTTGAAGGTCTTCGGCGTCGGCGTCGGCACGTCCGTCGTGGTCGGCAGGGCCGCCGCGGTCCAGGCGACGTAGCCGCCGTGCAGGATCTTCACCTTCGGATAGCCCAGATAGGTCAGCAGCACATAGCCGCGGCAGGACTGGCCGAAGCCGGTGTTCATCGACTGCTCGGTGATCACCGCGGTCTCTTCGCCAGAAAGACCCGCAGCGCCGAAGATCGCGGCGAACTTGTCGCGCATCTCGGCGACGCCTTCGGGCGTCGAAGTCGCCAAATACGTAAAGATGTCGTGGATGTTGACGGCACCCGGAATGTGGCCGGCCGCATAGGTGGCCGGATCGCGGGTGTCGATCACCACCGTGCCGGGCGAAGCCAGCATGTCGGAGAGTTCGGCAGGTGTCACGAGTACCTTGTCAGTCATCTGTCGCTCCTGTGCTCGTTGTTGGTTCGAGACGTCGTTGTCCGAGAGAGATCCAGCGCGGTTCGCTGGGGCCGAGCTTGCAGAGGCACCCGCGCAACGTCGCGCGGGCGCGTAATCGCACTCGCGGGCTAGTGCGCCATGTCCGCGAGCATCTTGCGCAGTTGCTTGGTGGCCGGGGTGACGATGGCGACGAAGTACGCCTCGCGCAGCCGGCGCTGCGCCGCGGCGCCGGCGACGTAGCCGCGGGCGCCACAATGCAGCATCGCCGCATGTGCCGCGGCCACCGAGGCATCGCCGGCGGCGAGCCGCGCCTCGATCACCGCGCGCCAATAGCCGAGATCGTCCTCGAACGGCGTGGCGGCAAGGCGGGCGACCTCGGCTTCCATGCCGGCGAGTTGTTCGGCGAGTGGCTCGGCCTGCACGTCGAGGTACTTGTTGACGTGGCCGAGCGGGCCTTTGCACTGCTCGATCAGCCGCAGGCAGTCGCGGATCAGGCCGAACGCCATGCCGGCCTGCAGCAGGATGAAGCCGGCGCGGATGCGCTTGATGAACGGATCGACCGGATCGGCCAGCACCCATTCCTCCGGCACGACGACGTCGCGCATCTGCACCGCGAAGGTGCGGGTGCCGTCGAGCGCCGTGAACTTGGCGTTATCGGCGAGCGTAACACCCGCGGCGGCGCAGGGAATCACCGCCATCACGTTGCGGGTCTTGCCGCCCTCCTCGACCTCGAAGATCGCCCCGAAGTAATGATCGGCGCCGAGGTTGGAGACGTAGGGCAACAGACCCTTGACGATATAGCCGCCGTCGCCGCGGCGCCCTTTCAGGCGCATCGGCTCGATCCCGAACAGCGACTTCATCGGATTGGACAGCGCGGTGCCGCCGAGCACGGCACCGCTGGCGATCTGCGGGCCGATCGTCGTCCGCAGATGCTGATTGTCGGAGGCGTAGATGTACCAGCCCAGCGCGTCCTGACACCACATGCAGAACGAGGTCGACAGGCAATGCTCGCCAGCTGCCGCCATCGCCTGGATGGCGGTGACGAGATCGACCGACGGGCTGTAGCCCGGCAGGTGCTGCGCATAGGCGCCGAGGCGCCCGAACGCGCGCATCTGCGCTTCCGGATAATGACCGTCGACGTCGATGGTGTTGACCAGCGACGACAACTCGCGCGCCGCCAGAGTCCGCACCGCCGCGACGACATCGCCCTGCGGCGACGCTTCGAGCTTGCTCACTGACTGGACATCCAACATGGCTCTCGTCCCCGCTGTGCGCTGAAGGTCAGGCCATCACGACGTCGAGATTGACCGGGCGCGAGAACGTGTTGGCGACCGGCGACCACAGCCGCGCATGCGCCACCAGCGCGTCGAGTTCTTCGCGCGGACGATCGGCCTCGAACTTCACTTTGGCGCGCACGTCGGTGAAGCCGACCGGCTTCTCGGAGAGGTCGCCGGTGCCCCAGACGCCAGTGATGTTGAGGTCGCCTTCCAGCTCGATCTCGAGCGTGTAGACGGTGATGCCGCGCGCCACCGCGTTGGCGTGGATGCCGACGGCGAGGCAGGAGCCGAGCGCGGCCAGCGAGGCCTCCGACGGATTCGGCGCGGTGTCGTCACCGAGCAGGCCCGGCGGCTCGTCGACGATGTAGGGCGGCAGGGTGCGGATGAAGTTGAGATGGCGGAAGCGGCCCTCGGCCACGGTCTTGCACTTCAGCGTCTTGATCACCTTCGGATCGGCCTTGCCCTTGGCGATCAGTTCGTCGAGGCCGGCCTTGTCGATCGGCGCCAGACATCCGGTCATAGCCGTCGGGGTGTCGGGGGTGAGGCAAGCGGTGACGGCGGTGGCTGCTTTGGTCATGGTCTCTCCGTGGTCTGCCGGCAAACTCCGGCGTTGCAGGCTACAGACCGTTCTGTATTA
>NZ_BADD01000363.1 GCF_000333455.1 Rhodopseudomonas sp. B29 | reverse complement strand
CGCGACGCCTGGATGATGACCGGGGCATCGACCGCGGCCGCCGCCTCCATGATCGCCAGCCCCTGCTCCATGTTGTTGATGTTGAACGCCGGCACGCCGTAGCCGCGCTCGGCGGCGTGATCGAGCAACTGCCTCAGGGTGATACGGGCCATGATCCCTCCAACTACCAATCGTTTGGCGGCGCCGCCGCCGTGAACATCACACTAGGGGTTCAATGCTTGGCGCGGGCGATCACGCCCTTAGCCGCGTCCACCACCGCATCCGCGGTGATGCCGAACTTCTGGTACAGCACGTTCGCCGGCGCCGAGGCGCCGAAGCCGGTCATACCGACGAAGGCGCCGCCATCGCCGATCCAGCGCCGCCAGTCGACGTCCAGCGCCGCTTCGACGCCGACGCGCGGCGCGGTGCCCAGCACCTTGGCGCGGTAGGCGTCGTCCTGCTCGGCGAACAGATCGAAGCACGGCGCCGACACCACCGCGGCCTTGATACCAAGCGCCTCGAGCTTGCAGGCGGCTTCCAGCGCCAGCGACACTTCCGAACCGGTGGCGATCAGTGTGACATCGCGCTGGGCCGGATCGATGACCAAATAAGCGCCACGCGCGACCGGATTGTCGGCCGTGCCTTCGCGCGGCAGCGCCGGCAGCGCCTGGCGCGACAGCGCCAGCACCGAGGGCCGCTTGGTTTGCTGCAGCGCCACGTCCCAAGCCTGCGCGGTCTCAATCGCATCGGCTGGGCGGAACACCAACAGGTTGGGGATCGCGCGTAGCGACGAGACGTGCTCGACCGGCTGATGGGTCGGGCCGTCCTCACCGAGGCCGATGGAGTCGTGGGTCATCACGTGGATGACGCGCACGCCCATCAGCGCGGCGAGACGCAGCGCCGGCCGGCTGTAATCGGCGAACACCAGGAAGGTGCCGCCGAACGGCACGAAGCCGCCGTGGAGCGCGATGCCGTTCATCGCCGCCGCCATGCCGAATTCGCGGATGCCGTAGTGCAGATAGCTGCCGCCGAACGCGCCCGGCTTGACCGACGCGGTGCCCTTGGCGTGGGTCAGGTTGGAATGCGTCAGGTCGGCCGAGCCGCCGAGGATATTCGGCGAGGCCGGCACGATGGCATCGATGGTGAGCTGCGACGCCTGGCGGGTGGCGATTGACGGCTTGTCGGCCGCGAACTTGTCGATCAGCGCCTGCAGCGCGCCCGTGTAGTTGGACGATAGCTTGCCGGCCAGCGCGTCATTGAAGCCGCTCCGCGTCGCCGCGTCGGCTGCGGCAAGCCGCTGAGCCCAGGCGTCGTGCGCCGTCTTGCCGCGGCTGCCGGCCTCGCGCCAACGCGTCAGGATCGCGTCCGGCACCTCGAACGCCGGATACGGCCAGTTCAGCGCCGCGCGGGTCTTTTCGACCTCCTCCGGACCAAGCGGCGCGCCGTGCGCCTTTTCGGTGCCCGCCACCTTGGGCGAGCCGAAGCCGATGGTGGTGCGGCAGGCGATCAGCGACGGACGGTCACTCTTCTTCGCGGCTTCGATGGCGGCGGCCACCGCTTCCGGATCGTGGCCGTCGACGCGGGTGGTGGCCCAGCCCGACGCCGCGAAGCGCGCGAGCTGATCGTCCGAGCACGACAGCGAGGTGTCGCCGTCGATCGAGATGTGGTTATCGTCCCACAGCACGATCAGCTTGTTCAACTTGAGGTGGCCGGCCAGCGAGATCGCCTCGTGGCTGACGCCTTCCATCAGGCAGCCGTCGCCGGCGATGACGTAAGTGTAGTGATCGACCAGCGCATCGCCGTAGCGGGCGTTGAGCATGCGCTCGGCGAGCGCCATGCCAACCGAAGTGGCGAGGCCCTGGCCGAGCGGGCCGGTGGTGGTCTCGACGCCTTCGGTGTGGCCGTATTCCGGATGGCCCGGCGTCTTGGAGCCCCACTGCCGGAACGACTTGAGCTGATCGATCGTGACGTCTTTGTACCCGGTCAGATGCAGCAGCGCGTAGAGCAGCATCGAGCCGTGGCCGGCCGACAGCACGAAACGGTCGCGGTCGGGCCAATGCGGATCGGCCGCGTCGAACTTCAGGAAGCGCGTGAACAGCACGGTGGCGACGTCGGCCATGCCCATCGGCATGCCGGGGTGGCCGGACTTCGCCTTCTCGACGCCGTCGATGGCGAGGAAGCGGATCGCATTGGCGAGGTCGCGATCGCTGACCTGGCCGTGGATGTCGCGTGCGGAAATATTCAAGCCGTCCTCCCGAGACTGCAAAGGCTAAGCATCATTTCACCCCGCGCTTGCGATCGATCAGTTGCATGATCAGCGGGGTCAGGATCAGCTGCATCGCCAGATCGAGCTTGGCGCCGTGGATCACGATCGAATTGGCCCGCGACATGAAGCTGCCCTGAATCATCGACAGCAGATAAGCGAAATCGATGCCCCGCGGGTTCTTGAAGCGGATCACCACCATGGATTCGTCGGCGGTCGGGATCCAGCGGGCAATGAACGGGTTCGAGGTATCGACCGTCGGCACGCGCTGGAAGTTGATATCGGTCTCGGCGAATTGCGGCACGATGTAGTGCACGTAGTCCGGCATGCGGCGCAGAATGGTGTCGGTCACCGCCTCGGTCGAGTAGCCGCGATCGGCGCGATCGCGATGCAGCTTCTGGATCCACTCGAGGTTGATCACCGGCACGACGCCGATCTTGAGGTCGGCGTGCTGCGCGACGTTGACCTTCTCGGTGATCACCGCGCCGTGCAGGCCTTCGTAGAACAGCAAGTCGGAGCCTTCGGGCAGCGAATGCCACTCGGTGAAATTGCCCGGCGGCACGCCGTGAAGCGCCGCTTCCTTGTCGTCGTGGACATAGGTGCGGGTGCGGCCGGTACCGGTCTCGGCGTAGCTCGCGAAGGTCTGCTCCAGCTCCTCGAACAGATTGGTTTCGGGGCTGAAATGGCTGAAGTGGCGATTACCGCGCTCGGCTTCCTCCGCCATCTTGGTGCGCATGTCGACGCGGTTATAGCGGTGGAACGCGTCGCCCTCGATATAGGCGGCGTTGACGTTCTCGCGGCGGAAGATCTGCTCGAAGGTCCGCTTCACGGACGTCGTGCCGGCGCCGGACGAGCCGGTGATCGAAATGATCGGATGCTTACGGGACATGGTGCACTTTCGGACGAACGATTAGACGCGGAACAAGTCTCTTAGACGCGAAACAAGCCTCGGCGGGCGAACAGCGGCGCCGTGCGCGAGGCCGCGCTCGGATCGGTGTGGAGGAGTTCGATGCGGGCGACCTTCTCGCGCGAGCCCATGATCAGCGGCGAGCGCTGATGGGTCGATTTGGCAACGAGATCGAGCACGCGCTCGCGGCCAGTCGAAGCCGCGCCGCCGGCCTGCTCCATCACGAACGCCATCGGATGGGTTTCGTAGAGAACGCGGAGCCGGCCTTCGCCGTAGCCGGGTCGCGAATCGGCCGGATACAGGAACACGCCGCCGCGGGTCAGGATGCGATAGGCCTCGGCCACCAGCGAACCGATCCAGCGCATGTTGAAGTCTTTGGCGCGCGGACCGTCCGAGCCGGCGAGGCATTCGTCGACGAAGTCGCGCACCGGCTGCTCCCAGTGGCGATGATTGGAAGCGTTGATGGCGTATTCGGCGGTGTCGGCCGGCACCTTCACGCCCTCGCGGATCAGCCGATATTCCTTGGCCTTGCGATCCAGCGTGTAGATGTCGACGCCGTTGCCGAGCGTCAGCACCAGCGAGGTCTGCGGCCCGTAGACCACGAAGCCGGCGGCGATCTGGCACGAGCCGGGCGCGCTGAACGGCTTCACGCCGGGCTGATTGGGAATGATCGAGAAGATCGTCCCGACCGTCATGTTGGTATCGATGTTCGACGAGCCGTCGAGCGGATCGTACGCGATGGCGATCGGCGCCTGCGGATCGCCCATCACCAGCTTGTCGGATTCTTCGGAGGCCAGCGCCGCCCAGGGCACGTTCTTCAGCGCCTTGACGATGATTTCCTCGGCCTTGACGTCGAGATCCTTCTGGACGTCGCCATCGGCATTCTCGGCACCGTGCGCCTTGCCGGTGATGCCGGCCAGCGCGCCCTGCCCGATCAGTTCGGAGATCTCGACCGACGCTGCGGCAATCGCACCGACCGCGGCGGCGACGGCCGCGCGCTGCGGATCACCCGCCTGCGACTCGAGAAATCGAGAAAGCGTCTGCCCCTGATCCATTTTTCAGTCCCCCGCTACGCAGCCCTGTCGTCAGGCCTGTCTTGAGCCTTGGCACGAAATCGTCTGGCTCGACATCCCGGCTTTTCGCCACAGCTCGGCTCCGTCGCGGGGAGCTTGTGAGCTTGTGAGCGCCATAAGAGAAATTTCATTTTCCTTGATACCACATGAGAGAATCTTATGTCGCCGGCACGACGCCCTCATTTAGGTACCGCGAGCACCAGCGGCCGCCCGCCAATTTGCATCCTTGGTCGCATGCGGACGTGATTTAGATCAGTTATCGGGCGCCAAAACAGGCCTTTGCCAAGCATTTGCAGCCCAGATCTCGCGCTACATACTTTCGTTGCAGGCGGCATTTTCCACTACCCGATTACGGAATTTACCGCTGTTGCGAAGCAGCAGCGCACCACTCTTGACGGTTGCGGCACCAATCTGAAACACACGAAAGCAGAAACGAAATCGAAGCGGCGCGATTCCGTGCGCCGCGCGTCAGGAGGAAGCCAGGATGAGCGATGCAGTGATGGCCGGCGCGGAGCCGTTCGCGTTCGAAGGCGGCAAGGTCGGCGTGCTGGTGCTGCACGGATTCACCGGCAGCCCGCAGAGCATGCGGTATCTCGGCGAGCGTCTCGGCGAACGCGGCTATTCGATCCTCGGTCCGCGCCTGCCCGGCCACGGCGTGTCGCCGGCCGCGATGGCCAAAACCACCGCCATGGATTGGGTCGCCTGCGCCGAAGACGCTCTGCTCGAGCTCTCCGCCAAATGCGACAAGGTGTTCGTCACCGGCCTGTCGATGGGCGGCACGCTGTCGCTGTATCTGGCCGCCGCACATCCCGACAAGGTCGCCGGCGTGATCCCGATCAACGCCGCCGTGCAGGTCGATTCACCCGACATGGCCGGCGTGGCGTTCGCCCGTAACATGCCGGAGTTCGTCCCCGGCATCGGCTCCGACATGGTCGACACCTCGATCAAGGAACTGGCCTACGATCAGGTGCCGGTGACCTGCTTCAAACAGGTGATCGGGCTCGCCGCGGCCGCACGCGCGTTGCTGCCGAAGATCATTTGCCCGACCTTCGTGATCAACTCGCGGGTCGACCACGTGCTGAAGCCGCACAACGCCACGATCATCGCCAGCCATGTCGGCTCCGACCGCGTCGAGCTGCTGTGGCTCCACAACTCGTATCACGTCGCCACCATCGACAACGACAAGGACCTGATCGCCACGGAGCTGCACAGCTTCGTGCAGCGCAATCTCTGATATCGGCGATCTCATCGTCTACCAACCCGGCCGTCATCCTGAGGTGCGAGCGCAGCGAGCCTCGAAGGATGACAGCAACGGGGCAGACGGCCCATCCTTCGAGGCCCGCGCGACGCGCGGGCACCTCAGGATGACGCTGTAGGTGTTGATAGTCTGCAGTTCGTAGGATGGGTTGAGCGAAGCGAAACCCATCTACGGTGTTACGGCGCTTACATCCGCGACGTCACCACTGCACTAACC
>NZ_BADD01000364.1 GCF_000333455.1 Rhodopseudomonas sp. B29 | reverse complement strand
GGCGTCGGTAATCGCCGGTCCCATCGCCAGCGTGGCGGTGCGGCGGACGCAGTTCTCGAGCTCGCGGACGTTGCCGGGGAACGAGCACGCCTTCAGCAGTTCCAGCGCATGCGGCTCGAACGCCAGTTCGCGGTCGTTCTCCTTGTTGAAGTTCTTCAGGAACTCCGTTGCCAGCAGCGGGATGTCGCTGGGCCGGTCGCGCAGCGGCGGCAGGATCATCGGCACGACATTGATGCGGTAGTAGAGATCTGCGCGGAATTCCTTGCGCGCCACCGCCTCTTCGAGATTGCGGTTGGTCGCGGCGACGATGCGGACATTGACCTTGATGGTCTGATTGCCGCCGACGCGCTCGAACTCCTGCTCCTGCAGCACGCGCAGCAGCTTGGCCTGGAACGACGCCGAAATCTCGCCGATCTCGTCGAGGAACAGCGTGCCCTTGTCGGCGAGTTCGAACCGCCCCTTGCGTGAGGCGATCGCCCCGGTGAAGGCGCCCTTCTCGTGGCCGAACAGTTCGGACTCGAGAACCGATTCCGGCAGCGCCGCGCAGTTGATCTTGATGAACGGGCCGTTGGCGCGCGACGAGAGTTCGTGGATCGCCTTGGCGATCAGCTCCTTGCCGGTGCCCGACTCGCCGCGCAGCAGCACCGGCGATTGTGATTTGGCGATGATGCTCACCTTGGCGAGCAGTGTCCGGATCGCCGGGCTTTCGCCGACGATACCGTCGACGCGCACGCGCTTCTTCTCGCGCTGCGGCTTCAGCTCCGACAATTCCTTCTGCAGCCGGTAGCTCTCAGCCATCAGCCGCTCGCGGTCGCGGGCGACGACGCGGTGCAGCTTGACGGTCTGGCCGATCAGATTAGCCACCATGGTGAGGAAGCGGACGTCGCCGTCCATGCGGAAATTGGCGCGGCCGTCGCGGACGCGGTCGATGCTCAGCGTGCCGACGACGCGCTGATCGATGCGGATCGGCACGCCGATGAATGACACCCGCACCTCATCGGTGGCGCCGAGCGCCACCGCATCGGCCGACGAAAACATCGGATGGCTGGAGACGTTGTCGGCGACCAGCGGCACTGCGGTGGCGACGATCTGGTCGATCGCCTTGCGCGGCAAGCGGGCCTTGTAGCGATTGTCGCTGCCTTCGGCCCAGCCGACGCCGACGGTGATGTCCGGCACGCCGTCATCGGCCAGCAGCGACACCACGCCGTTGCGCATCTGCAGGAACGACTGCAGCAGGTTGACCACGTTGGCGAGTGTGACTTCGAGCCTCGCCGGTGCGGTGAGGATCTTCGAAATCTCGAAGATGCCGGTGAGCGCGATCTCGCTCAGCGGTATTGGGTTCGGGTTCATCGGTTGACGCGACTGTTCGGGATCAGCAAAACGCTCGTGGTCGACAAGACGTATCTCGCGCTGCGCCATCGCGGCCTCCATTGCTCCCGAGCTGTTCTCCCCCTTAGTTCCGGAGCTTTGCGAGAGTGTGGATGATCTCCTGTCGGATGTCGTGCTCATCTTGACTGCATCGCTGCGGAAGTTGGTAGCTGCGTCTGCTTAGAACGTAACCAACGAGATTCCGCTGAACACCGCAACTTACTGCACTACCACAAGTTCGCCGTCGCGAACGCATTGATGCAGCGCAAAGGACAGCGCTGAAATGATCAGCAACTCCGACGACCGAAAAGCGAGGCGACGCTTAGTTGCGAATAGTTCGCTTATACGTGCTGACCGCCGTTGATATGAATCTCTTCGCCGGTGACATAGCTGGCCGCTTCCGAGCACAGAAAGAACATCACCTTGGCGACTTCTTCCGGTGTCCCGATACGTCGCAACGGAATCGTCGGCGCCAGCATGGCCTCGGTTTCGGGCGACAGGATGTCGGTCTTGATCTCACCCGGCGCGATCGCGTTCACCCGAATGCCATAGGGCGCGTAGTCGTGCGCCATCTCGCGAGTGAGACAGGTCAGTGCAGCCTTCGACGTCGCATAGGCGCTGCCGGCGAACGGGTGCACGCGCGAGCCGACGATCGAGGTGACGTTGACGATCGAGCCCTGACCGGCGCGTAGTTCCTCGAACAGTCCCTGCGCCAGCAGCACCGGCGCCAGCAGGTTGACGTGGAACACGCTCATCCAGGTTCCGACAGGTGTGTTGAGCGACGTCAGCCGCTCGCCCTCGGCACTCTTGGGCGAGATCGCCGCATTGTTGATCAGCGCGTGCAGCGGGCCGCCGGCGAGCTTTTCCTTGAGTTCGTCGATCGCCCGCGGCAACGCGCGATGATCGGATAATTCGACCGGGACGTGGTTCTCCAGCCCGGTCGCCCACGGACAGCGATCGTCAGCGAAGGGTTGGCGCGAACAGGTGATGATGCGCCAGCCGGCGTCGGAGAACAGCTTGCCGGTGGCATGGCCGATGCCGCGCGAGGCACCGGTGAGCACCAACGTCTTCTGCTTGCCGGCGCGCGACTCGCGCTGATCGTTATGAAACGGACAGGCGCCACCCTGCGGCCCGACGGCCGGCGCCCCGGGATGTTCGGCATGAACGGGACGTGCAGCATGCGGATGCTCGGCATGCGGAGGTGCGGCGTGCCGCGGTTGATCGGCATGCAGTGGCTCGGTGTACATCGCGCTCCCTCGACTGTTGCCATAAGGAATTGCAGGAAGCGGGCCAAACGCAGGGCCTCTGAGATTGCTGGCGTTTTGCCAATTGCTGTCATCAGCCCGACATTGCGTTCGGCGCCTTCACCAACACAATCGTCCGCTTTCCGACATATGCGCCGCGTCATCGGTAGTATGATGCAGCAAGCCTGAAACACTCCGACATGGTCCGGCTCTTGCTACACGGCTGCGCAGACCTCACAGCGAGCCTCGCATGCATCACCGGATCGGTCAGTTCTCCAAGCGCACTGTGATCGTGCTCGGCACAAGCGAGATCGCTTCGGCGGTCGCGGTGCATCTCTATCGCGCCGGCTGCCATGTGGTGATGTCGCACGATGCGTTTCCGCCGGTGATCCGCCGCCGCATGGCGTTTCACGACGCGCTGTATGGCGACGAGGTCAGTGTCGATGGCATCGCCTGCCGGCGCGCGGACGACGGGGCGCAGATATTCACCGCGCTGAACCGCGCCCCCAGCATCCAGGTCACGTGGCTGGCGCTGGCCGACCTGCTGCCGGTCGCCGGCTTCGACATCCTGATCGACGCGCGGATGCAGAAGCACCGCGTCACCCCGGACCTGCGCGCGCTGGCGCGGCTCAGTATCGGGCTCGGCCCGGGATTCTCGACCAGCGTCAATTGCGATGTGGCGATCGAGACCCGGCCCGGCCGCAGCGGCCTCATGGTGCGCGACGGCTGGACCGACGCGGCCGACGGCATGGCCAGCCCGCTCGGCGGCGTCGGCGCCGAACGCTTTCAATATTCGGTGGCGGCCGGGCGCTGGCACAGCGCGGTGGAGATTGGCAGCCGGGTGTTCCGGGGTTTCGCGCTCGGACATCTGGCCGGCAGCGCGGTGCACGCACCATGCGATGGCATCGTCCGCGGCATCGTCCGCGACGGCGTCGAGGTGCCGGCCAAGGTCAAGCTGGTCGAGATCGATCCGCGCGGCCGCCACGCCCAATGGACCGGCATCGACGACCGCGGCCGCACCATCGCGGCGGCGGTGATGCGCGCGGTGGAGGCGGAAACAATGACACCGCGCCGCTCAGCCGCCGTGCTGCCGTTCGATCCGGCGTAAGTAACAAGCTATCGACGCAGACAGCGTCATCCTGAGGTGCTCGCCCGGAGGGCGAGCCTCGAAGGATGAGCCGCGGGCACTTGCCGCCCATCCTTCGAGGCGCGCTACGCGCGCACCTCAGGATGACGCCCTCTTGAAGAGATCTCAGGAATAAATGCGCGACAAACCTAGCCCGCGCCCAGCGCGACGGCGACGTTGTAGGTGATCAGGCTGGCCGCGTAGGCGAGTGCGAACATGTAGGCGAAGGTCACCCACATCCAGCCCCAGCTGCCGGTCTCGCGCTTGATCACCGCCAGCGTCGAGGCACATTGCGGGGCGAAGATGTACCAGACCAGCAGCGACAGCGCGGTGGCGAGGCTCCATTTCGAAGCCAGCACCTCGCCGATCTGTTCGGCGGCTTCCTTGCCACCTTCGATCGCATAGACGGTGCCGAGCGCCGCGACCGCGACTTCGCGGGCCGCCATGCCGGGGATCAGCGCCACGGCGATCTGCCAGTTGAAGCCGAGCGGCGCCAGCACCGGCTCGATGGCGTGGCCGATGATCGAGGCCAGGCTGAAATCGATCGCCGGCTCGGTGGCGCCGGCCGGCGGCCGCGGGAACGAGGCCAGGAACCAGATCAGCACCATCATCGAGAAGATCGTGGTGCCGGCGCGCTGCAGGAACATCTTGACGCGAATGTAGATGCCGATCCCGACGCTCTTCAGACGCGGCAGTTGTAGTCCGGCAGCTCGAGCATGAACGGCGCCCGCTCGTAGTCGCGCCACATGAAGAACTTGACCAGGGCCGACACCGCCAGCGCGCTGAAGATGCCGGCGCTGTAGAGGCCGAACATCACCAGCCCCTGCAGATTGATCCAGCCGAAGACCTGCTTGGCCGGGATGAAGGCCGAGATGATCAGCGTGTAAACCGGGATGCGCGCCGAACAGGTCATCAGCGGCGCGATCAGGATGGTGGTCAGACGGTCGCGTTTGTTGTCGATCACCCGCGTCGCCATGATGCCCGGAATCGCGCAGGCGAAGCTCGACAGCAGCGGAATGAAAGCGCGGCCGTGCAGGCCGGCGCCGCCCATGATGCGGTCCATCAGGAACGCGGCGCGCGCCATGTAGCCGAAGTCTTCCAGCAGCAGGATGAACAGGAAGATGATGATGATCTGCGGCAGGAACACCAGCACGCTGCCGACGCCGGAGATCACGCCGTTCTGCAGGAAGCTCTGTAGCAATCCTTCGGGTAGCGTATCGTGCACGAACTGGCCGAGCGCTTCGAAGCCGCCCGAGATCAGCTCCATGATCGGCTGCGCCCAACTGAACACCGCCTGAAACATCACGAACAGCAGCAGCACCAGGATGACGAGACCGGCGACCGGATGCAGCACCACGCGGTCGACCTTCGCCGTGACGGTGTGCGGCCTCGCCGGCAGGCTGACGCAATCGGCGATGATGCGATCGGCCTCGCGCTGTAGGGCGCGCAGCTCGGAGGTCGACAGCGGATGCCAGTCGTTGTCGCGCAACGGCGCCTTGGCCTGCGCGGCGAATTCGTCGGTTCGCTTGAGCAGCTCGGCGGTGCCGCCCTTGCGCACCGCGATCGAGGTGACGACCGGGATGCCGAGGCGCGCGGTCAGCTTCTCGACGTCGACGGTGACGCCGCGGCGCATCGCGATGTCGTACATGTTGAGCACGAGCATCAGCGGCCGGCCGGTCGACTTCAGCTCCAGCATCAGCCGGAACGTCAGGCGCAGATTGGTCGAGTCGGCGACGCACAGAACGAGATCCGGCACGACCTCGCCGGACTTGCGGCCGAGCACGACGTCGCGGGTGATCTCTTCGTCCGGGCTGCGGCCGCGCAGCGAATAGGTGCCGGGCAGATCGACCAGGCTGACGGTGCGCCCCTCCGGCGTCGTGAACAGGCCGGTTTTGCGCTCGACGGTGACGCCGGGATAATTCGCGACCTTCTGCCGGCTGCCGGTGAGCGCATTGAACAGCGAGGTCTTGCCGCTGTTCGGCGTTCCCACCAGCGCGAGGTTGAAGGGCTGGGCTTCCACTGAACTCATCTGACTGGAATTATGACAGAACCACCGCCATCGCCTCGCGGCGGCGTACGGCGATGGTGATGTTGTCGACCCGCACGGCGATCGGATCGCGTCCGATGATGCCTTCGTGCAGGACCTCGATCTTGGCGCCCTCGACGAAGCCGAGTTCGATCAGCCGGCTCTCCAGTTCGACCGGGCTCAGCGCCGAAGCGACGCGATGCGGATCGATCGCCTGGACGACGCCGCGGTAACCGCGGCGGGCCTGACCGAGCAGGATCGGCTGATGGCCGTTCTGATGGTGGCCATTTTGGTGATGACCATTGGGGTGATGGCCATTCGTCGCGTGGGGCGCGCCGTGAGGAGCCGAATGACCGTTCGCATGACGCACGCCCTCGTGGTCGCGAGGGTTGAGGCCGTGCTGAAGAGGGGTGCTGGTCATCGCCCGTTTTCCAATCGCCGCATGTGAAGGTCAAGACACCGATACGTGCGCCGAAGGGAGTTTAGAACGATTGTAACAGGCGCTATCAATTCGCATCTAAGCCGAACCGGCCGCCGAAGTGATTGATTTGGCACAAACCTGCGCTGTGTCTGGATCATTTCCAACCGGCGTTGCCGATGCGCCAGTCGCGGCGAGGCGGGCCGTAAACCATGGCTCGCAATCGATGCGGAAAATCGTTTCCGTTTAATTCTTCGGCCAGCGCCCGGTGCGATGCTGCTGCTGCAGACCGCCAGGGGCGCGGTCGCCACGGGGGCACGATGGCAGCGAAACCCAAGTCAAAGAAGAAACAGAGCGAAAGCCCGGCTGTGGCGTTGTCGGCAGTGTCCGCCGTCGTCACCCGCAATCTCGCCAACATGGCGACGATCTTCGCCTCGACCGGAACCGTGCTGCTCTGCCTCCTGATCGCCAAGCGGTTCTGACGCTGTGGACGATGTAGGGCGGATGAGCGAAGCGTCATCCGCCACACAATCGCTTGCGGCGGATGACGCCTTCGGCTCATCCGCCCTACAAGTTCTTATCCGCTCTACGCTCCTTTTTAAGCGGCCCGCACCGTGTCGAGGAACTTGGCGACTTCGATCTTGAGCTTGGTGCTGTCCTGAGACAGTGACTGCGCGGCCGAGAGGACCTGCGACGATGCCGAGCCGGTTTCGGTGGCGCCGCGCTGCACGTCGGTGATGCTCGACGACACCTGCTGCGTGCCGCGCGCGGCCATCTGCACGTTGCGGGAGATTTCCTGCGTGGCGGCGCCCTGTTCTTCGACCGCCGAAGCGATGGTCGAAGCGATTTCCGACATGCGGCCGATAGTGTGGCCGATCGCCTCGATAGCCGACACCGACACGTTGGTGGCCGACTGGATCCCGGAGATGTGCTGGCCGATTTCGCCGGTGGCCTTGGCGGTCTGCTCCGCCAACGCTTTCACTTCCGCGGCGACGACGGCGAAACCGCGTCCCGCCTCACCGGCACGCGCCGCCTCGATGGTGGCGTTGAGGGCGAGCAGGTTGGTCTGCCCCGCGATGGTGTTGATCAGTTCGACCACGTCGCCGATGCGCGCCGCGGCCTGAGACAGTTCGCCGACGCTGTCATTGGTCTTGCGCGCTTGTTCGACGGCTTCGGACGCGATGCGCGACGACTCCTGAACCTGACGGCTGATCTCGGTGATCGAGGACGACATTTCTTCGGTCGCCGAGGCTACCGACTGCACGTTGGTGGACGCCTCCTCCGAGGCGGCCGCCACCGAGGTCGTCAGCTCCTGAGCGTGTTCGGCGGTCGAGCTGAGCGTCGACGCGGAAGCCTCGAGCTCGGTCGAGGCCGACGACACCGTCTGCACGATCTCACCGATCGCGGATTCGAACTGACGCGTCGCAGCGTCGACCCGCTGACCGCGCGCGATCTTCTCCTCGGCTTCGCGGGCCGCGGCGGCGTCGGCATCGCGCTTGGCGATCAGCGCCTCTTTGAAGATTTGCAGCTCGTTGGCCATGGCGCCGATCTCGGTGGTCTCGCCGCGGTGGGGCACCTCGGCGGCGAGCTCGCCCTTGGCGAGTTGCTGCATCGGCGTGATGATCGAAGCAATGCCGTTCGCAATGTCGCTGATCACCATGTAGCTGGCGACGACGGCGAACAGAATGGCGAAGCCGAGAATGCCCAGCACCATCCAGAATGCCGCCCGGTAGGTGCTGTCGGCCGTTGCTACCGATTCGTTCGCACCCTTGTCGTTCAGCTCGATGTCTCTCTGCAGCGACTGATCGATCCGGTTTCCGATCGGCACCGCATTCTTAGTGATAGAGTCCCATGCGGAGGTCGAGAACTGTCCGACGTCTTTGCGGGAAATGTCGAAGGCTTTGCCGGCAGCCTCCGCATACAGGCCCCAGTCCTTGACGAGGGCGTCATACAGCTGCTGTTCCTCCGCCGAGGACACCAGCTTCTTGTAGCGGTCTAGCGCACCGTCGAGCGCCTCCTTGCTCTTGCCCAGGCGCTTTTCAACCGCAAGCTTGCCGTCGGCGCCCTGCTCGATGAGATGATCGCGCAAAGCGACGCGATACAGAGCGAGCTGCGCGCGCACTTCACCGAGCACCCGCACGCTGGGAAGCCAATTACCCCCGATATCCACGGTGCTGTTGTTGAGCGTGCTCATCTTCATCAGCCCGAGGCCGCCGAGCCCGCAAATGGCCAAGAGCAGCAGGGCGACGAGTGAGGTGATCTTGGTCCGGATCGAGAGTTTGGCGAACATCGACGGCCATCCTTGTGGCGAACTTGCATTTCCAACTTGATCTCGCACGCAGAAAATCGGCGCGACGATTCGTGGCGGCGTTGTCGCAGACTCAAAGCCGTTCGGGATCACAAGTAGTTTGTGACCTCAGCCTTTCGGACTTGTTAATTTGGAACCCAGTGAAACTACGTAACGGGGCGAAGGCCGTCGTCGTGGCGCGGGGCACGCCAACTAACCATCTCGTTGCGAGCGAAAACGATCAATTCAACCCCTGATGTGTTATTTCGCCGGGATGCGGTGTCGAGTGCTCGATCGATCGACCGAACAGACGATCCAGCCAGGTTCGCCGCTCCTGATGGGTGATGAGTTCGTTCGCCGGCGCGGTGACGGGCCGCTCATGCAGCAGCTCGATCGCGATCGTCGTCGCCAATGCACGCGGCGGGGCGCCGCCCAGCATTTCGCTGCGTCTCCGACCGCCGACGGTAACGGTGATCATCCGATCATCGGTCAGGAAGAAATTGCAGTCGTGCAGCACGCCGCCGAGCACGAGCTGAAACGAGTATGTCCGAGAGTGATGGTGGGACATGACGCCCTCCCGCGTTCCATCGACCCGTCGGCCGGCGAGAACGACGTCATCGCGCCGTACGCGCCGACCGTCACGACTGCAAGCATGACGCGAGCGCAGCCGGACGCAAGCGCCCGCGCACCGCAAGGTTGACTGTCAACTAACAAGTCAGCGCTATCTACTCTTCACCAAACCGGTCGCAGACGCGACGTCGCGACAACGGTACATCCGTGCAGCCTGTTGTTCTCGCTGAGAGTTTTCCGACCTGCGAGGGCTGACGCACCGCGGCGGATGCATCGCCGTGTTGCCCATGCGGCTGTAGCAAGGCGCGCCGCCTCGGAATGCTACGCAGGCAAAAGGCATAAAAACGGCCCGCGTGCACCGCGGGCCGCTTTTGGTTAGTCAGTACACTCGCCGGCCTCCCGCTATCAGGAGGCCTGACGTCTCAGGCCGCCTGCGGCTTCAGCTTGGCACGCCAGTTCGGGTAGAGCTTGTCGGCGTCCTGCGGGAAGCTTTCGAAGGCGCGGGCGAATTCGCGGTGATCCTTGGCGAACTCGACCGGATCGGCGCCAAGCTTCCAGCACTGCTCGGCCTGGCGCAGCGACTTGGCTCCGGCGGCGCCGCCGTCGACGTGACCGAACGCACCGCCACCCGCCGTCATGATCAGGTTGGAGTGGCCGAGATTGTCGAAGAAGCCCGGCATGCGGAGCGCGTTCATGCCGCCCGAGATGATCGGCGTCGTCGGGTTCAGGCCGAGCCATTCCTGGTGATAGTAGGGACCGTCGGCCGAATCCTGCGTGATCATGAAGGCCGAGGCGCGGTCGGAGGCTTCACCCTCCATCTTGCCGTAGCCCATGGTGCCGACATGGATGCCCGAGGCGCCCTGCAGGCGGGCCATCTTGGACAGCACGAATGCCGTATAGCCGCGCTTTGACTGCGGCGAGGTCACGGCTCCATGGCCGGCGCGGTGATAGTGCAGATACTGCTTGGGGAAGCGGCGGCGCGCCGTGGTGATCGCGGCCGGGCCGGCGACGTAGCCGTCGACCAGGAACGCGACGTGGTCGGCGTTCTCGCCGAACGTCTCCAGGATGTACTCGCCGCGCGCCACCATCTCGTAGTGATCGTCGGCGGTGATGTTGAACGAGAACAGCTTGGCCTCGCCGGTCTTGTCCTGGGCGCGGCGCATGGCGTCGTTGACCGCCCGCACCGTGTCCTTGAACGGCGCGAACACCTGGTTGCCCTGCGGCTCGTCGTTCTTGATGAAGTCGCCGCCGAGCCAGAAATCGTAGCAGGCGTTGGCGAACGGCTGTGGCCGCAGGCCGAGCTTCGGCTTGATGATGGTGCCGACGATGAAGCCGCCGTCCACCACCGGCCGGCCGAGCACGCGCCACAGGTCCTTGATCGTGGTCGACGGCCCGTCGAACAGCTTCAGGTACGCCGGCGGCACGTAGAAATCGTACATCTTGGCGTATTCCATGTCGCCCATGCCCTGATTGTTGCCGATGGTCAGGGTCAGGAACGACGCGATCATGGCGCGGCCGTCGATGATGTTGCGATCGAACAGCTCGATCGGATAGGCGATCTTCATCAGCTCTTTGGCTTCGTCGATCTCGTAGACGAGGGCGTCGACGCCGCGGGTGAAGTCGTCGGTGGTCGAGACTTCGACATTGGTGCCGGTGGAGGACTCGGCGGCGAAATGCGCCGCACCTTGCAGATAACTGCCATGGCCCGGCTTCGGCTTCATGATGTAGGCGCACAGCACGTGGCGGCCGCCGGCGATCAGATCACTCTCTTTGAGATTGAGATTGGCGTAGCGATTGGACTGGTCCATGACGAACTCCTGGTAACCGGCCATCGCCGGCGTGATGCATATCGAAAATGCCCGCGCGCACGCGGCCGCGCGGAGACCCTGCTCCCCGCGCGTGAAATCTCCCCGTGATGTTTTGAGCCGCGGTTGGTCCGCGTTGCTGACGACGTCGAACTACTCGGCGGCGCGGGCGACCTCGCCGATCTGCGGATCGAGCGCACCCGACTTGTAGCGCTTGGCCATCTCGGACATCGGAATGACCTTGATCTTCGAGGCGTTGCCGGCGGTGCCGAACTGCTCGAAGCGCAGCTTGCAGACGTCGCGCATCGCATCCATCGCAGGCTTCAGAAACTTACGCGGATCGAACTCGGCCTTGTGCTCGGTCGCGATCTTGCGGAACACGCCGGTCATGGCCAGGCGGCAATCGGTGTCGATGTTGACCTTGCGGACGCCGTGCTTGATGCCGCGGACGATCTCTTCGACCGGCACGCCGAACGTCTGCGGCATCGCGCCGCCGTATTTGTTGAACAGGTCCTGCAGGTCCTGCGGCACCGACGACGAGCCGTGCATCACGAGGTGCGTGTTCGGCAGGCGGCGGTGAATCTCCTCGACCACCTTCATGGCCAGCACGTCGCCGTCCGGCTTGCGCGAGAACTTGTAGGCGCCGTGCGAGGTGCCCATCGCGATCGCCAGCGCGTCCACCTTGGTGGCGCGGACGAAGTCGACCGCCTGGTCCGGATCGGTCAGCAGCTGCTCGCGGCTGACCTTGCCCTCGACGCCGTGGCCGTCTTCCTGCTCGCCGCCGCCGTGCTCCAGCGAACCGAGCACGCCGAGCTCGCCTTCCACCGAAGCGCCGACCCAATGCGCCATGTCGGTGACGCGGCGGGTGATGTCGACATTGTACTGATAGTCGGCGGCGGTCTTGGCGTCGGCCTTGAGCGAGCCGTCCATCATTACCGAGGTGAAGCCGTAGCGGATCGCGGTGGCGCAGGTCGATTCGTCGTTGCCGTGATCCT